>NZ_JBSSCH010000010.1:0-95132 GCF_054059615.1 Thermostichus sp. OS-CIW-33 | reverse complement strand
AACTCGGACGTGAAACGCATCAGCGGCGAACCTACTGGCAGGGCGACCTGCTGGCAACCTAGCTCGGTGCCAGGCCCACCACCCTAACCCAATCAAGAGGAACCCAATCAATAGGGAGGTTGGCTTCCGTCAAGCCTCTCTACCTGAAAGCTGACACTATTGGGTGAAGGCAAGCTAGTGAGGTAACAGTTTTGTCGACCATTAGCTTGCCATGTTACCTGCTCTACACCAGTTGGCTCGTTCTGCCAGAGCGGTCTTCGTGTACGGCATGGGAGAGGGGGGGATGTAATCCAACTTCACGATCCCTATCCGTAGTTACTCTTGGCATCTATCGACATCTAGCAGCAGCAGTGAGCTTGCAGTCGGGGTTACGAGGGATCCTCAGCCCACAGGTGATCGACGAACCGAGGGGAGTGGGAGAATCCCTGGCGGACGCGGAGGCTTTGATCCAGGTTTGGCATGGACGCGGGGAGGGGCAAATTTACATCTGGGTCAGGTTCCATGCTCCTTATTCTGGCCATCCTGAGAGTTTTGTCCAGGGATCCGCTCTAGCCCAAAGGTATGGAGTGGGGCTGCACACCCACTTGGCGGAGACTCGCCGGGGAGTGGAAACTCTACAGGCTCGCTATGGATTGACCCCGGTGCAGTGTTTGAAACGCTGGGGATCCCTGAGTGCTCAGACCTTGGCCGCCCACTGTGTGCATGTGGGGGCTGAAGAAATCGAATCGAGGAGATGCGGTTGGCGGTGTTTCTGCAGCGGTTGGGATCGGGGGATGGAGCTGCTCTGCCGGCGCAACAGGCTTTGTGGATGGCTACACAAGGCAGTGCCGCCTGTCTGGGTCTGGAAGGGGAAATCGGCAGCTTGGAGGTGGGCAAAAAAGCGGATTTGATCTTGCTGGATTTGCGCGTGGGCACCGCTAACCGCTATGCCAAAAAGCTCGTCACCTGCTTGTGAGAACCTGTGGGCTGCATTTTGACCGTGACTCTATTGCACAGCTCAAAGCGGCCCTCGTCGGGCATATGCTCGAAGAATGTGTTAGGCGTCAGAGGAGCAGCGACAGCCTGGATCACAGATATAACCCCTGGTCATTCGTCAGTGGTGCGGAGCGCATTGGGGGCATCCTAACCCCGCCAGCGGGCTTTTGGAGCATCCTGTGAATAGCTCTCAGGGTGCTTGCACGGGCGGTGGGTTGTTGCGCAAAAACGGCTGTACGGCTACAAATCCCAACCCAAACGATCCAATGACTAAGACGACTGCAGCGGCCATCCAAAGTACGGCAGAGCCCTGGGATCCGTGATGTTGCTCCCGTACCCGCTGATAAATGCCGGTGGAATAGGCTGAGGAGTCTGCCTCGCCGAGATAGGGATCCGGGCCGCCCCTATCCTGCATCAACTCGTCCAGGGAAGGAACCTGGTAGCCAGTGCGGGGGTAGGGCTCGGCAGAGGTGTGGGTGGAAGGGTGGCGAAGGGAATCAAAGGAGGACGGGGCAAAGCCGTTGGATGAGAAGGAGGGGGTCTCGTTGCGGGCCTGTCGGCGCTTGAGGCGATTCAAAAAATCGTAGCTGGGAGGGGCTTCCGGTTGGCCGGGATTGGCAGTCGGGCTGTTCTGTTGGAAAGAGGCTTCAGAAGCTGCAGCAACTTGGGCAGCCTGGCCATTTGCGTCAGCAAGCCGTAGGCTGATTTGCTGCAGGCGCTTCAGGGTGTGGCCCAATTGCCCCTGGAACTCTCGGGTGATGGCAGCGAGCTCTCCAGACAACTGCTGATGCAGAGCGCGCAGGTGCTGGTTTTCCGAGGAAAGCAGGCTTACCTGTTGACGGGCAGACTCCAACTCTTCGGCCACTTGTTGATACACCTGAATCGGCACCACCCCTGGCCCCGTCTCCATTGCGGCAGGGGAGCGAAAGCCACTGGGGTTACTGTTGCTGTTGCGAGCGCCAGAGGGGCTAGAACCCCGAAAACCGTATTGCATAAATTGGGATCGACTCGGAAGGACAGGGGGCTGGGACAGCTTGACACAGAGGGATCCAAGATATCAGGGATCTCCAAGGATAGTGCTGAACACCGGCAATCTAAAGGCGTGCAGCTCTAGCTTTAGTGTAAGCCGCGATTGCTACCCCAAGCATACCGCTAAGCCTTTGGAATGGGCGATCTCTTCACAGCAATTTTTCCCGCCCACAAGCGCCATTTCCCCGCTGCTTCCAGGGAGGGCCGGCTTGCGCTGTCGTTCCCACGTCACGAATACTCCCCCACCAAGTCCGGGGAGCCTGAAGATTCGGAATCTGAGGCAGAGGAGTCCCGCAGCAGCCGCTCCAGATCCCGTCGCAGCGGTGGTTCCAACTGTTCCAGCTCGTTGACAAAGTCCTTTATACCCTGAAACTGGCGATAAACGGAGGCAAAGCGCACGTAGGCCACCTCACTTAGGTGTTGCAGGCGCTCCAGCACCATCTCGCCGATGCGCAGGCTGGTTACCTCTTGGGCATCTTCCAATTGCAGTTTTTCTTCGATCTCATTGACCAGCTCTTCCATCTGTCTGACGGTGACGGGGGTTTTTTGGCAGGCACGCATCACCCCTTGCAGGATCTTGTTGCGGTTGAAACTTTCGCGGGATCCATCCCGTTTAATGACCATGATGGGCATGAACTCGATGCGCTCATAGGTGGTGAAGCGGTAGCCACAGGACATGCATTCTCGCCGCCGCCGCACACTCTGGCCACCTTCTGCCGAACGAGATTCCAAAACTCGGATTTCTTGTTTGCTGCAGCGGGGACATTTCATGGCTTGCAGTCCTTACAAAGCGACAGGTGGGTAGGAGGGTGCCTCAATTTTACCGGATGCTTAATCTTCTGGTGCTTAGACAGATTGCAAATGAGATGGACTCTGTTCGTCGAGTGCAGATTGCAAGGGATCCCACCAAGCAGCGGCTTGCGCCTGGATCTGGGCCTTCAGCTCCGGTTCCATGCGATCCAAATGGATCAATACCCATTTCATTCTGCCCAAGGGGGCTAAGAGGGATCGCTGACGCAACAGGAAGTCCCAATACAACGTATTGATGGGGCAGGCTTGTTTGCCAACCTTTTCGCTGGGATTGTAGCGGCAATGGCGGCAGTAGTCACTCATTTTGCGGATGTACTGAGCAGAGGCGGCATAGGGTTTGGTGGAGAGCATGCCCCCATCGGCAAAAAGGCCCATGCCGATGACGTTGGGCTGCATCACCCAGTCGTAGCTGTCGATAAACACATCCTGAAACCACGCTTCTACTGCCTGGGGCTGAATGCCACTGATGAGGGCGAAATTGCTGAGCACCATTAGCCGCTGGATGTGGTGGGCATAACCATGACGGCGAATTTGATCCAGGGTGTGCTGCAGACAGGCCATGTCGGTTTTGCCCGTCCAAAAAAACTCTGGCAGGGGTCGCTGGTGGCCAAAAAAGTTGTTCTGGGCATAGCCGTTGGGCATTTGGTATTCGTAGAAGCCGCGCATGTACTCCCGCCAGCCCAGGATCTGGCGGATGAAGCCTTCGGCGGAGGGCAGGGGGATCCCGCCGCGATGGTAGGCTTGTTCGACGGCAGCGATGACTTCGTGGGGGGTGAGCAGGCCCAAGTTGAGGTAGGGAGAAAGCAGCGAGTGGAAAAGGAAGTCTTCCCCGGCTTGCATGGCGTCTTGCCAGGGGCCGAAGTGGGGCAGGCGCTCGTGGATGAAGTGATCAAGCACTTGCAGGGCTTGGGCGCGGGTGACGGCCCAGCCAAATCCTTCTAGAGATCCGAAGTGATGGCCGTAGTGTTGCTTAACTTTTGTGATCACGGCCTGGGTGATGGCGTCGGGGGGGAAGGTGAGGGGCCGAGGATAGCGCATTCCGGGTTTGGGGGGATGGCGGTTTTCCCGGTCGTAGTTCCAGCGCCCGCCCAGGGGCTTGGGGCCATCCATGAGAATGCGGAAGCGTTTGCGCCCTTCGCGGTAAAAGTCTTCCAGAAGCAGGCGCTTGCGGCCTGAGGCCCACTCGATAAATTGATCAGCTGTCCAGAGGAAGTGGTTGTTTTCCACAACCAAGAGGGGGCAGGGGAGGGTGGATCTCAGATTTTCCACCTCCTCCCGGATGGGAATATCAGCTGGCTGCATGAGGCGGATCTGCTGCAGTTGATGTTGCTTGGCCCAGGTTTGCAGCGGCTCGGCAAAGCCTTCCGCTTCCACATAGGTGACCGGGTAGCCCCGCTGTTGCAGTTCTTGGGCAAAGTGGCGCATGGCCGACCAGACCAGCACCAATTTCTGCTGGTGGTGGTTGCGGGAGCTGGCCCAGGTGTGGGATTCGATGAGAATGACCGGAACTCGGTCTGGGGATAGGGTTGATAGGGAAGCGAGGGCGGATTGCTGGGGGTGGAGTTGATCCGCAAGGATCCAAACCCCTTCTGGGCCGGCAGATGGAGCGATCATGGGATGCTGAAGCTCTCGGTCTATGGGAGGAGCGCTGAGAATGACACAGGTTGAGTTTAGCTCTGGGGGGCAAGGCCAGGTGGCAGTTGCAAGGGATCCCAATGTCTGCTGAATCTCTGCGGATTGTTTTCAAAGCATGAACGGTACAGACGAGGAGAGAGAGACATTGCCGGAGAGACCCCACAGGCCGGGGATCCCTTTCCTGCGGTGGTGGGCCGGCCTGGGGATGGTGGCCCTGCTGCTGCTGGTGATCTGGAACTGCACGGATCCCTTGCCGCCGGCGTGGGATGAGGCGCAGCATTTGTTGCAGGCGCAGGCGTTTGGGCTTCACCTGCAGCGGTTTCGCTGGGATGGGCTGTGGGGGCAGCAGTTTTTGCATTTGAACCAGCGCTACCCCCCTTTGGCCTATTGGCTGGGGATCCCCTTGGCGGCTCTGCATCCCTTCAGCCGGGCGGACGGGCAGTTGCTCAACTTGGTGTTGCTGGGGGTTCTGGTTCTGGCAACCCAGCGGCTGGGACAGCGGGTCTATCGCTCCTGGGAAGTGGGCTGGCTGGCGGCGGCGCTGCTGCTCCTCTATCCGGGGATCACGGCTTTGGCCCACGTGTACATGTTGGAGTTGCCGCTGGTGGTGGCGGTGACGCTGGCGTTTTGGGCGCTGTGGGCCTATGGGGAGAAGCCTTCCTGGTGGGGGGCGGTGGGGGTGGGGGCGGGGGTGGCGGCGGTGCTGCTCACCAAGTGGACAGGGGTGCTGTTTTTGCTGCTGCCTTTGGTGGGAGTTGCAGGTCAGGCCCTCTGGCGCTCTGGGAAAGCGGTGGGGTGGTGGAAAGGGATCCCTTGGCCGGCGCGGCTGGCCCACCTGGCCTTGGGGATGGGTGTGATGCTGCTTTTGTGCTGGCCCTGGTATGGGGCCAATTGGCTGTTTGTGCTCAGCAATGGCTGGGCTTACGCCGAGACTGCCCACTACTACATCACTTGCCCAGCGGGATCCCTGTGCTGGTGGACTGCCTACTTGCGCCTTTTGCCCCTGCAGATGAGCCCTTTTTTGTGTGGGTTGCCGCTGCTGAGCGGGTGGGGATCCCTGGACAGGCGAGAGGCAGTCTTGTGGGCCACCTACGGTTCGGGCTACCTTCTCTACACCCTGGTGGACATCAAAGATGTGCGCTTCACCCTACCCCTGCTGCCTCTCTTGGCCGTGTTATCAGCAGGCGGGATCCAAAAGGCTTGCCGGTGGTTGGAGGAACGCTGGGGTGCGTGGGCTTTGCAAAGGGGAGTCTGTGCAGGGCTAGTTCTGGGCTGCTTGGCCTTGGCCAATTTGGGTCGGCCCCTCACCCCAGGGGTGGCCCCTCTGTGGACGGGGATCCAGATGCGCTGGCAGGGGAAGCACCCCACGCAGGAGCTGACCCAGTGGATCCAATCCTTGATCCAGCCAGGTTTGACCACCACGCTGGGGGTTCTCCCCAACACAGAGCTGATCTCTTCCGAAACCCTCACCTACTTGTCGGCTCTTCAGCGCTGGCCGGTTACATTCCGCGCTGCTGGGCAAACCCCCTGGCCGGAGCTGGAGCTATCCTTGCTGGATGGGTTTGTGGATGCCGAAGGGGAACAGGGAATTATTGGCCCTTATGGCCCGACTAAGGAGCAGATCCGGCAGCACCTGCGCAGCAGCCCAGACTGGCGACAAGATCCGGCGGTGGAGTTGCCTACGGTGGGTCGGCTGCACACTTACTTCCCTCGCTTTTCAAAGGTGACGGTACAGGAGTGGCCTCTTGAAGCTGAGGAGGTGGAGCTGGTGGAGGTTGAGGCGCTGTTGGAGCTGGGGATCCCGGCCTGGAAGTTGCGCTGGCAAGGCCCAGCTCAGAACTTGGCCCAGACGCTGGTTTGGGCGCGGCTGGAAGATGGGCAAGGACGGGTTTTGGAGAAGCGGGCCTGGGTGCTGGGGCAGAATCGCCTGCAGCTCAACTCAACAGGCGGCTGGCTGGTGGAAGAGATCTTGACGCTGCCCACAACCGACTTCCCAAGAGGTGGCCTTCTCCACCTGGAATGGCAGTCGCCCAAAGGGATCCGCCATTCCCTACACCAATCCTGGAGAGGATCCCTGTCGAGCTTCCCGAAGGAGGGATCCCCCCTTGTAACGGATCCCTTGTTTCCTCTCCGCGAGGCGGCCAGAGCTGCTGCCGCTGGGGATCTGCAGGCCCTCTCCCTTTATCTCAATGCCTGGACAACCCTGCAATACCCGACTTTTTTGACGGATCCAGATCGCATCCTGGTACGGCAACTGCTGGAGGGGGAACGGCAACAGGCTGCTGCCCAAGGCCAACCGAGCCAGCAAATCCAAAGCCACTACCAACTGGGCTTGATGTTGGCGGCGCTGTTACAACCAGAAGCAGCTCAGTTGCATTTTCAACAGATCGTCGAGCTGGATCCGGAAGACGAGTGGGCGCGGGCTTACCTGGGGTTTTTGCGAGTATTGTTCACTCACGACTTTGAGGGGATCCGGGGGTTGCGACAAGAGCTCTCGGCTGTGCTTCAGCCTCTTTGCCAGAAAACAGTTCAGGATTGGGATTTGAATTGGATTTGTGCTGCTCTTTAGCCACAAAGTCCAGCTCCATTTGAGAAACCTGGGAAAGAAGAAAGTCGGCAAAAGCTTTGGCCACCACCGAAAGACGTTTAGAGCGCAAATAGACCAAATGCCAGAACCCCCGAATGGGAAACTCTTCCACATCCAAAATAGCCAGATGATGCTGCCACCCCCCCAAGGCCAACACATGCTGAGACAAAACCGAAATGCCCAATCCACCCACAATGCCTTGGCGGATAGCTTCGCTGCTGCCTATCTCCATGCGAATGTTGAGCTTTAGGTTATGCTTCTCAAAAAGCCGCTCTACAGCCATGCGGGTGCCAGAGCCAGGCTCACGGGCCAAAAAAGGTTCTTGGGCAATGCGCGCCAGAGGGATCCCCTTTTGGCCCACCAGGGGATGATGAATAGAGGCCATCACCACCAAAGGATTTTCCAGAAAAGGTTGTGCCACCACGTCCAGATCTTCTGGCGGCATCCCCATCACGTAGAGATCGTCCATGTTGTTGCTCATCCGCTCCAAAACCTGCTGGCGGTTGAGCACCCTAAGAGCTACGTCAATGCCGGGATACTGCTGACAAAATGGCCCCAGCAGACGGGGTATAAAGTATTTGGCAGTGGTGACCACTCCAATGCTCAGCCGTCCCTGCTTTAGCCCCTTCAGGTCGGCAAGGGTCATCTCGAATTGATTCAATTGTTCAAAAATCTTCTCGCAGGTTTGGTGTAAAGCTTGCCCCGCTTCGGTGAGATACAGCCGCTTGCCCACCTGTTCAAACAACGGTAACCCCACGGCTTTGCTCAATTGCTTGATCTGCATGGAAATCGTGGGTTGGGTCAGGTAGAGCTCTTCGGCAGCGCGGGTAAAGCTCAGGTGGCGGGCGGCAACCTCGAAGATTTGCAGTTGGTGCAAGGTAATGGCCTTCATGGACATCAAGAAAAGCTAAAGGTTTACTACTAAATCATAAGCGCTAATCTATGCCTTTTGGCGAGATCCCCATGAGAGCCTGGCTGACGGTCATAGTGGCGGAAGGGGCAAAACCGAAGAGCAACCCCCTACCACTCGGACTTAAGGTAGAGATCGACCAAGGGATTGCGCCGGTCTGGGCACAGGCGGCTGTTTTTTTTCAATAGCCGCTCTCTGGGCAGGAGAAGAGTACGATCGGGGCCATTCTCGGTGGAGGTTGAGGGTGCTGAGACTGCCGAAAAACCAAGGGATCCGCTGGCTTGCGGGTGTGCTGGGCGCGCTGATGTTGCTGGGATCCGGAATCACGGCCCAGGCTCAGTTCTTGTGGCCCGGCCATTCCCTTTTCCCCAGCTCTGGTTCCGTAGACAGTGCGGAACAGAGGGGATCCCACTTGGCTGCTCGGCTCGACGCCTACTGCCGACAGCCGCCCGAGGAGGTAGCGCGCAAGGCTCAACTGCGCCAGCAGGCTGCCCAGTCGAATGCTGCTTGGGCCGAGTACACCCAAGTTTTGGCCGAACATGGCGCTGCCTTGATCGCCTGCCGCAGCCAACGCTGGCCCCAGATCCAGGCCATCTGGGTACGTCTGCATCCCTGTGATGCCAATCCGGGCGTGTTGGATCAGGTGTTCGACCAAGTGGTAAACCTGGGCTACAACCGCGTCTTTATCGAGACCTTTTACGATGGTCGCTCCATTTTGCCGGATGGCGCAGGAGGGATCTGGCCCAGCTTACAGCCCAACGCCGACTTGTTGGATCTGGCTCTGAAGGCGGCACGACGCCGCGGTTTGTCTGCTTATGCTTGGGTGTTTTCCCTCAATTTCGGTTACAGCTACGGACAACGGCCCGATCGACAGGTGGCCCTGGCCCGCAACGGTCGTGGCATAACCACTGTTCTGGATCCGGCAACAGCCCTTGGGGAAGATTTGGGCAGCCCGGATGAGGTGTTTGTGGATCCCTTTCATCCCCTGGCACGGCGGGATTTTGCCGAGTTGGTCCGCCGCATTCTACAGCGACAGCCAGATGGGATCCTTTTCGACTACATTCGCTATCCGCGTGGCTCAGGGGGATCCAGCGTGGCAGCCACCGTCCGAGACTTGTGGATTCATGGAGAGGCCGCCCGGAAAGCCTACCTCAATTTGGCAGAAAACCCGGCGGGTCGGGCATTGCTGGAGCGCTACCTAAGCCAGGGCTACATTGCAGTGGCAGATGTTCTCCATCTGGATGCCACCTATGCCGAAGAGCCCAGGTGGCGGCAGCCAGGGGATCCCTGGCCCAGCCCGACCGAGAAATGGGCGCTTTCCCCAGAGTTACTGGACTGGGCTGCCCAAGACATGGCCAGCAGGAATTGGCAGGGGGATCAGCTTTCCTCTGCAAAAGATTTACCAGAGAGTCTGGAGAAACCGGCGGATTCCAGTTCTGAGGCAGCAGCACCAACTCCTGCCCCTTCCCCCACCCCCAGCGCCGCCGTTCGCCAAGAACGTTGGCAGCAGCAGCTTTGGCAGCTGAGCGTCGAGTTTGCCCGCTACGGCGTTCTCGATTATTTACAGCAGGCCGCCCAACCCGCCCAGAGGCTGGGGATCCCGGTGGGGGCTGTCTTCTTCCCAGAAGGCAACCAAGCAGTAGGAGAAGGGTTTGACGCTCGTCTGCAACCCTGGGACCGCTTTGATCCGGGTATGGAATGGCACCCAATGGCCTATGCCAAGTGCGAGGATAGCTCCTGTGTGGCGCAGCAGGTGGAGCAGGTCCTGGCTGTGGCCTCTCCCCAAACCTTTGTCTGCCCGGCCATTGCCGGTCTATGGGGACAAGCCCAGCGGCAACGCCCCAGCCTGGAAACCCAAACAGCAGAGCTGGCCCGCCGCTTCCCGCAGTTGCCCTGTGTGAGTCACTTCGCCCTCTCCTGGATCGAGCCGGAGCTGGAGCGCAGCCGTCGCACCTGTCAACTCTAACGCCCATCCCAATCTGAAAGTTAGGAATTCTGAACTTATGAGCCCTGAGCAATTTGATCTGATTAACCGCCTGTTTCAACTGACCTTTCAGATCGGGGATCGCTTGGGCTGTGAATCCTCAGATCCTGCTCAATTGTTGCTGACCAACCAGCCCAGCCTGGAATCCAGTTGCACATTCTTTCCTTCCGATTTCACCTACGAAGCCTTGGATCCCCAAGTGTGGGCCGACTACATGGCGGAAGTTCCGGCCTTAGCGCAGATGGCGAATATTTTGCAACCTTATCCTTTCACCTGTGGCATTTATCGCCAAGACGAGGTTTCGTGGTGGATTTGCGCCTTTTGGGCAGCCCAAGAGGACTTGGGAACCAACTTGCTCTTGCGCGCCCACAGAGTCGAAACTTAGGCGCTTGAGCCCTATCTCCTCTCCCTCATCGAGACGGGGATCGGCGTTACCGGAATCAAAGGGGCTGATAGTAGTCGTGGTTTTTATTACCATCTATTTCAACTGATCGCGCTAGCGGGCCAGAGGCCTTAGCAGGAAGCAACCGGTCGTTTGTTTCACCTTGACGGTGAGATAAATGACTATGCGTTGTGGAACGGTTTATTGCAATTGACCTACTCGCGACCGCTATAGCTGGCTTCCGCCCAGAGCGTGAGCTGGGGGCCTTACGGCACTCCTTCGTAAATCACATAGACTCCGGCGCGCTCAGGCCGAGGATGCCGGTGAGCAGGTTAAACAAAACCTGTCGGGTAGCTTGCACCAACTGAATGCGAGCCTGAGCCAAGGGGGGATCCTCTTTTATAAGGGGCAAAATGCGGCAGGTGTCGTAAAACTTGTTAAAATCGGCAGCAATGGCTTCCGTGTAGCGGATGATCTTGTGGGGAGCGCGCTCTTCGGCAGCGGCGATCAGCTCATCCGGCAAGGCCAACAAGCGCAGCAGCAGGGCCCGCTCTTCTGGCTCTTTGTAGGGCAGTTTTTGTTGCTCCGTCAAAGGGACTTTGTTGGTCAGTTCAACCTTTTCTTCTTCCTGTAGCCGCCGCAGCAGAGTGCAACAGCGGGCATGGCTGTAGTGAACATACACGACCGGGTTATCGAAAGTTTGCTTGACGGCCAAATCCAAATCGAAGTTGATGGGGCTGTCCATGCTGCTGCTAAGCAAAAACCAGCGGGCTGCATCGACCCCCACGCCAATTTCTGGATCTTCGATCAGGTCATTGAGTGAGACAAAGTTGCCGGTGCGCTTGGACATGCGCACTTCGGTTTTCTCACCGGTTTGCGGGTCGGTTTTGAACAATTTGACAAATTGTCCAATCAAGATTTCCAGCTTGACATCTGGGCTGAAGGCACCCACCGCCGCCTTTAAGCGGCCGATATAGCCATGGTGATCCGAGCCAAGAATGTTGATCAGCCGGTGATATCCCCGCTGCACTTTATCCCGGTGGTAGGCAATATCGGCGGCTAGATAAGTGAACGAACCATCGGCCTTTTGCACCACCCGATCCTTGTCGTCGCCAAATTCTTGGGTTTTGAAATAGACGGCCTCTTCGGCCCCTGGCTTGGGATCCTCACCCCGCGGCGCTTTGGCTTTGTAGAGAAAGCCGCGCTCTTGCAGCTCCTGCAAAGCTTGCTGGATGGCGCTCAGGCCTGTCTGGGGATCGGGGGTGTGCAGGCGGCGCTCGCTAAACCAGTGATCAAACTCGGTGCGTAGTTGTTGCAGGGTCTGCTTTTGCCAGGCCAGCATTTCCCCGTAGGCCAAATCAATATATTCCTCCAAGGTGGTGGGCAGAGGGCGGATCCCGGCCTTGACCTGACCCAACAGCCGCCGGGCAATATCGACCAAGTAACTGCCATGGTAGGCATCTTCGGGCAGAGCCACCTCTTCCCCCTGCAGTTGCCGCACCCGCACCTCCAGAGACTGGCCCAAGAGCCGCATCTGGTTGCCGGCATCGTTGATGTAAAACTCCCGCTCCACCTGGTGGCCCGTCCAGTGCAGCAAGTTGGCCAACGTAGAGCCAACGGCAGCCCAGCGCCCATGGCCGACGTGCAAAGGCCCCGTCGGGTTGGCGGAGACAAACTCCAGCAGAATGCGCTCAGGATGGGGAATGGCTGTTTTGCCGAAGTTTTCTCCCAGATGCAGCAGCTCTTGCAAGCGCTTGGCCAAAAAGGGATCCCCCAGCCGGAAGTTGAGATACCCTCCTCCCGCCACCTGAGTTTCGATGTCCGGCAGATCCAAGTGTTTTTGCAGGGTTTGGGCGATCTGGGCCGGTGCTAGGCGGCAGAGCTTGGCCATGCCCAGGGGGGTGGGACAGGCGTAATCGCCGTAGCGAGGGTCGCTGGGGATCTGGATCACGGGGGCAATCGCTGTGGCTTGCTGGGGGGCCAGGGATCCCAGTTGCCCCGCCTCTGAGGCCCGTCGAATGCTCTCGGCTACGGCGGCGGTGAGAAACCGAATCAGCGAGGTGGATACGGGTTGAGTGGCCATGGCTGTTCGTGTCGGCAGACGTCGAGAGAGGTTCCAGGGATGCCTGGGGCAGTAAAAGCATCATCATATCGACAGCCAACCGGCTCTGACAAAATCTGACAAAAGAATAGATGCTCCCCCAGCCAAACTTTGCTTTTGCTCGCCTGCTTTGCGAAGATGGCTCTGACAAATTGACGGGACAGAGCTTTAGGCCAAGCTTTTGGGTACAAAGTATCACCGAATACAAAAGTTTAACTCTGCTTTGCTAAGTTGTTTGGCGGTAATGCTCGCCTTCCCGCTTGCGGATTTCTGCTGAGACAGCTGCTGTGGAGTTTACTAGTATGTCCATCCCGAAATCGTCGCGTCGTCAATTCCTTCAATCTGCTGCTGCGGCTGCCTCTTGGGTTGCCGTTGGAGGGCTAAAGGCGAGGGCTCAGAGCCGCGGGCCGCTTCTGGTTTCCCAGGGACTGACGCCCCTGAAGTTTACCCTCTCTTGGTTGCCCTCTTCGATGGATACCCCCCTTGTAACGGCGATCTTGAAGGGCTACTTCGCCGAAGAGGGGCTGGAGGTCACCTACGAGCGCGGCTATGGCTCCGCCGATTCCATCACCAAGATTGCCGCTGGCCAGTACGACCTGGGGGAAGGGGATCCCTACTCCATGATCGAGTTCAATGCCAAAAATCCGGACGTGCCCTTGGTAGCGATCTATGTCCACTTCAATCGCTCTCCCTTTGGCATCTACACCTTGAAAGATAAGGGCATTGGGGAGCCGGCCCAACTGGCGGGCAAGAAGCTAGGAGCACCGGCAGGGGATGCGCCGCGTCGGCTCTGGCCGGTCTTTGCCAAGCAAGTCGGCATCGATCCGGGCTCGGTGGAGTGGGTAACTATGGAGCCGCAGTTGCGCGAACCTTTCCTCATCCAAGGTCGGGTGGATGCCATCAGCGGCTTTATGACCTCAGCCATGCCCAATCTGGTGCGGGGCGGCGTCAGCTTGGAGGACATCACGGCTTTCCTTTACAACGACTATGGCCTTGAGCTGTACGGCAATGCGCTCATCACTCGTGTGCAATTGCTGCAGGAAAAACCGGAGCAGCTCAAAGCTTTTTTGCGGGCGTATGTTAAGGGTTGGCAAGACACCATCCGCGACACCGATGGCAATATGTTGGCCCTTCTGGACAAAGCCAAGGCCGACGGACAAGTGCTGGATACGGCAATTGAGAAATTGCGCCTTACCCTGGCAATGCCGCGCCTGTTTGTTACCGATGAGGTGCGACAAATTGGTTTGGGGGATGTAGTGCCTGCTCGTATGGAAACCTCGATTGCTCAGGTGGTGGATGGCTTTGGCTTGCCCACTAAGCCCTCTCTAGAGCAAGTGTTTGATGGAAGTCTGCTCCCACCCAAGTCTGAGCGGATGATTGGATAATCTGGGTTAGGCCAGCAACGATTTTGAAGCCTCTGTCTATTGGCTTGCCGGTGCAGGCCAACTTATCCTGCTTGCTGGGAGGCTATTTCTGGCTGCAGGTGCGGTCTGCGTCCTTATTGGATCCCTCATCCGCGAAGTATCCCCAAAGCTTTTCGTGGCAGGGATCCCAGGCTGCTCCTGAAAGAGGCCGACGGGAGACCTGTTCGCGTTGGTGGATGGGAGACCGGAAGCGGCATGGAGCAGTAGGGGAGTGTCTCGAACTTTGTTTAGGGTTACCCAAGAACGCCGTAAGGCCCCTGCCTTTGGGCATGGGGAGCATGTCAATGAAATCAAACCTGAGAAACAGATGTATTGGGAAGAGTAGCTTAGGGGTGCTTGAAGTCGAGATAGCTTTTCCGATCCCGAAAAAAAGCTGAATAAGTTTGTGGTGCTCAGGGATCCCTTTTAACCTGGAGGGGATCACTAGGGAGTTTAGGCCCTTGGAAACTTTTGTTCTGATTAAGCAAGTTCCCGATCAAAACGCCAAGGCCGGCATCAACAGTGACGGCACAATCGATCGCGCCAAGGCCAAGCGGATGTTAAACCCTTTTGATCGCTATGCACTGGAAGCAGCTCTGCAAACCAAACGGCAACACGGGGCGAGAGTAACGGCAATTACAATGGGGCCACCCCCGGCCATTGAGGTGCTCTACGAGGCCATTGCCCACGGGGTGGATCAGGGTATTTTGATGACCGACCGCCGCTTGGCCGCTTCCGATACCCTAGCCACTGCCTATACTCTGGCCCAGACGGTTCGCTATGCTGGCCGGCCCGATGTGATCTTCTGCGGGCTCCAGACCACCGACGGCGATACGGCCCAGGTGGGGCCGCAGTTGGCGGAGCGGTTGGGGATCCCTCAGGTCACCTATTGCGAAGCCTTCGAGATTCGGGATGGGATCCTGGTGGCGCGGCGGGCCATCGAAGGGGGATCCCAAATCGTAATGGTGCCCCTGCCGGTTTTGATTACGGTGGCCAATTCCGCTCGGCGTTTGGCCTACCCCACTCTACGGGGTGTGCAGCGGGTGCAGCGGCTAATGCGGGATGAAATGGCACGGGCCGAGGCAATCCAGATCCTCAACTTGGACGATGTGGGGGCAGACCCGGAGCGCTGCGGTCTCAAGGGATCCCCAACCATCGTGGCTGCCACCGAAAAAGTGGGGGAAATTGGCGGCAACTGTCAGGTCTTTCAGGGACAATCCGTCCCCCAACTGGTCAACCAACTGACCCAGGCCGTTGACCTCTTCCGCTACGCGGCAACTTCCTAGATCTTCTGCCTTGCATCCCTCTGGCCAATTCTTATCTCCATCACCTTTCAATCCTCATCGTCTCATCTATCGATCCCAGGGTGGCTAGCCGGCGAAAGCTCCCGGTTTTGGGCAGTGAAAAGTTAACTCAGAAAGACTCTGCTGACCTCGTCGCAATTGCAACACCCAAGATTGCCCTCGACCCGATTCAATCCCGATCTCAACCTAGGAGTCACAGTTTTATGGATCGCAAGCGGATAGTGGTCTTCGCGGAGCAGGTGAACGGGGAATTGCAGCCCATCGGCTTAGAGTTGTTGGGAGCCGGGCGGCGGCTGGCCGATAAGCTGGGAGCCACCTTGAGCGCTCTTGTGCTTGGATACAACATTGCCCACTTGCCCCCAATTCTGATCGGCCACGGGGCAGATCAAGTCTTCATCGCCGATCACCCCGAGTTGGCCGAATACCGCACCCTGCCCTACCGCCGGGTGATCACGGACTTGATCAAAAGCTGGCCCCAACCACCCCACACCATCCTGCTGGGATCCACCACCACCGGGCGAGATCTGGCTCCTCGCTTGGCCGCCCACCTGGAGACCGGCCTGACCGCTGACTGCACCGAGCTGGACATTGGCCCCTTCGAGTACACCAACAGCAAAGATCCCAGCAAGTCCGGCCTCTTCCCCGACTGCCTTTATGCCATCCGGCCCAGCTTCGGCGAATCTCTCAAGGCTCGCATCCTTGGCCCCTGGAAAAACCCGCAAATGGCCACAGTACGACCAGGGGTGATGGTGCCCCTGCCCTGGGACAGATCCCGCCAGGGGGAAGTGATCCCGGTGCCGGTCAACTTGGATCCCGGCGATCTGCGCCTGCAGATTGTGGAAACGGTGCGCAACCTGTCCCAGGCGGTAGATCTCACCCGCGCCAAGGTGATCGTTTCCGGCGGCTACGGGCTGGGATCCCCAGAGGGATTTGAGCTGTTGAGGGAGTTGGCCGCTTGTTTTCCCAACAGCGCTGTCGGCTCCTCCCGCAAGGCCGTGGATTCTGGGTGGATCCCCTATGCCCACCAGGTGGGCCAAACCGGCAAGACCGTCCGCCCCCAGCTCTACATCGCCTGCGGCATTTCTGGGGCCATTCAACATCGCGTGGGCATGGACAAATCCCAGACGATCATTGCCATCAACAAAGACAGCGCCGCTCCTATCTTCAAATTTGCCCACTACGGCATTGTCGGGGATCTCTACCAGGTGGTGCCGGAGCTGATCCGGCAACTGCGACAGAGACAGGAGGAGCTCCGAGAAGGCGCCGAGGGCCAGCCTTTCCAGAGCCTCGGCGAGCGGATCCCAATTTTGCAGAGTCGATGAGAGATGGTTGGCAAAAACGCTCTCAGTGCAGGGCCATTGTCAGCAGCCCCTGCTGCCCCAGCAACACCTCCCGCAACAGGGTAACCAGGCCCACCCAAACCACAGGGGCCATGTCCACACCTCCCAGAGGCGGGATCAGGCGACGGGTCGGGCGCAACAGAAACTCCGTCAGGCCGACCACCAACGAGTAGGGCAACCGAGAAGTATCCAGTTGCGGATACCACGACAGAAAGATGCGCAGCACAAACAGGAGGGTGTAGAGCGCCAACAGTGGGCCAAGCACCCAAGAGGTGAGAATTGGCAGCATAGGTTACTCAAAGAACAGGTTTACTGGTGGCAGTTCTCTCCATTTTGCTCTAATTGGGAGGGTCTGCTGGAGTCCAGAGATACCTCGGGGAATGCAGGCGCTCGGCCCAAGTCAAACCCCAACTTTTTTAAACTTTAACCCTCTTCCCGAAAATGGCCTTACCGGCGGGGCAGCAACAGTTAAAGACTAGCGTCATAATAGACGTATCTTGCTGGACTGCAGGCAGGGATCCCATGCAAGGAAAACTACAAGAGATCGATATCCGCAGCATCCTTCAGCTCATCGAGCTGGGCCAGCGCACCGGTGAGCTTTTTGTAGAGGCCAGCCCCTCTGTCTACTGGTTTGTCTTCTTCCTGAATGGGCGGATTATCTACGCCTCTGAAACGGAAGGGAACATTGCCCGCCTCAGAGACTATCTGCACCGCTTCAAGCTGGAAGCCGCCCTGGAGGAAATTCAAATTCCCCACAAAGCCGCGGTCAACGCCCCCGAATACAACCGCCTCTGGTCTTTGCTGGAAAACCACAAGCTCAACCCCAACCAAGGCAAGCAAATCCTGCTGGGCATGGTGCGGGAAGTCCTCTTCGACCTGCTTAGCCTCCACCAGGGTTCCTTCATTTTTGAGGCCGGATCCCCCCTGGCCCCCCAATTGACCACCTTCCCCGTTACCCCCCTGCTCACCGAGATCGTAGCCCAAGTGCAGGAGTGGAAAAAGCTGCACCCCTACATCCAAGCTCCCAACCAAGCTCCCACCATCGTCAACCCCCTGCCGCTCCAGCAAAACCTGCCCGCCCCCGTCTTCAAAGCCCTGAGCGAGTGGTCAGACGGCAAAACCAGCATTCGCCAGATGGGTCGCTACCTGGGTCGAGACACCCTGGCGGTGGCCAAGGCCATCTATCCCTACGTCCGCCAAGGGGCCATTCAACTGTCCGAGCCCGTCTTGATCGCGGAGCCCAAGCCCAGCCGTCCCCTCAAACCCAGCGATAAGCCCAGCCACATCCTTTGCATCGACGACTCCATGGCCATCCAAAAAACCGTAGAGTTCATCCTGCAAAACGAGGGCTACCAGGTTACCACCATCGGCAATCCTCTCAAAGCGCTGGGACAGGTGTTTCTTCTCAACCCCGACATGATTCTCTGCGATGTGGCCATGCCCAAGTTGGATGGGTATGAGCTGTGCGCCATGTTGCGCAAATCCAGCCAGTTCCGCGAAACCCCCATGATTATGCTGACCGGCAAGGATGGTTTTACCGACCGGATTAAGGCCCGCATGGCCGGAGCGAACGAATTTTTGAGCAAACCCTTTGCGGAAAAGGAGTTGTTGACCATTGTCGAATCCTACGTGGGCCCTCCCCCCAAACGGGGCGGTGGCGAATAGGCGTTGGGGTAGCCAAAATGTTGGCACAGAAGACTATAGGCGAAGTACTGGACAGAAGAGTGGCCTCACCGAAACAATAGGGGTAGCATGGCCGGCCCGGAGCCAGGGAGCCAGGTGAGGTTACAAGAGCAAACCTCAGTCAAAGCAGCCCGATGGTTGCGCGGGAGTGCAAAAGGAGCAAGACGGCGATGAGCAAAGTGCTGGTGGTGGATGACAACCGTACCTACCTGGAGACCATTTCCAGCTTGCTTTCCGAGAACGGTTTGGAAGTCTCCACAGCAACAGACGGCGTAGAGGCAATGGAGTGCATTCGCCAGCAGAAGCCTGATGTGGTGGTGCTGGATATTGTCATGCCGCGCATGAACGGCTACGAGGTATGCCGGGAAGTGAAGGGGGATGAAAGTACCAAACACATTCGCATCGTCATGTGTTCCACCAAAGACCAGACCTTTGATATCGAGTGGGCCAGGCGCAACCAGGCGGATGCCTATGTAACCAAGCCCTTTAAGCCCCAAGAGCTCCTGGCGACCATCAAACATCAATTGCGGGAGATGAATCGGAAATGAGTCGCGTTTTGGTGGTGGAAGATAGCCAATCCCAGCGGGAGATGATCAGCAAGCTGCTGCAGGAAAACGGCTTCGAGGTGATGACTGTGGAAGACGGGGTGGAGGCCGTAGAGGCGGTGAAGCAAAACAAACCCGACCTGATCGTGCTGGACATCGTCATGCCGCGCATGAACGGCTATGAGGTGTGCCGTCTTCTCAAGGCCGACCCTCTCACCCAAAAAACGCCCATCGTCATGTGTTCTTCCAAGGGCGAAGAATTTGACCGCTACTGGGGGATCCGCCAGGGAGCGGATGCCTACATTGCCAAGCCTTTCCAGCCCCAGGAACTGGTGGGTACGATTAAGCAATTACTGAGAGGCTGAGAGCTGCCCCTTCTGCTTCCACGCCTTTCGGTAGGTCCTGAGAACGACTCTGCGTTTTAAGCAGGGAGGGGGGCGGGATCAACAGTCCACAAGACTATCCATGCGGGGGAGCATCATGCTGGGGGATCTGGATTTATTGATGGGGGATGAGACCCAAGAGTTGCGGGAGATGGAGGCTCCCGAAGGTGAGCTATTCCTAAAGTTCAAGATTGCCACCGGGGAGGAATTTGCGCTGCCAGCGGTATCGGTTGTGGAGGTGATGAGCATTGGCCCAGAGAAAATCACCCCCATGCCCAATGTGGCCCCAGTTTTGCTGGGCACGCTGAATTTGCGGGGCGAGATCATCTGGGTTGCAGACCTGGGGCAATTTTTGGGGATCAGCCCGCCCCTGAACATCGACCGAGCCGAGATTCCTGTGGTGGCCGTGATGGATCAACAGGATTTGCTCATGGGCTTGGCTGTGGATTTAATTGTAGGCATGGAGTGGCTGAAGACTGAATTGGTGCGGCCTGCCCTCACGGCTCCTGAGTCCATGGCTCCTTTTCTGCGAGGGGAATGGGTGGTGCCCGGAACGGGATCGCGCTTGCCATTGCTGGATCAGTCGGCCATCCTGCGATCCAATCGTTGGGGTTGACAGACGGCCCCCTGGGAGCTCAGCGGGAGGAAAGTGTATAGTTCCTATCAAAGATCCAAGCTAACTCCAGCCACAATGGGGAAAGTTGGACCAAATCTATCCCCTACCGATGCGTGTCGAGGCTGTTGAGGGTAAGCCCTGAGACGGCGGCAGAAAGGCCCACTCTTGCTTGACTGAATGTGGAAAAGGGGGGATAGCCTGCATCCATGGGGTTTTGAGGTGTTGGGGGCGTTCCGTTTGCATCTGTGTTGACGCGTGAACAGAGGTAGGCAAGCAGTGAAGGGAGGATCCATGGTTCCGAGCGCGAACAGTCAGAGAGACTACACCGATGCGATGGCCGCCTTTTGGCAGGGAGACTACGTCCGGGCGGTGCGGTTGTTCAACCAAGTGGCCGCTGCTGAACCGCAAGATACTGCTGTCAAGCTGCTGCTGGCTTTGGCACAAAAACAAGCTGGGCAGTTGTTGGAAGCTCGCCAAACCTACAACACCATTTTACAAACAGCCAGTGATCCCGATGAGCTGGAGTCGGCCCGGAAGGGTCTAGAAGAGCTGTTGCAAATGGCACCGGAGCTGGCGGATCTTCCCGATTCCCCAGAAGCGGACGAGTTTCGCTCTCCAGATGAGTTTGCACCTGGGTCGGATGCCTTTTCGGAAGAGGCTTTCTCTGCTCCCGATCCCTTCTTGCAGTTCGAGGAGATGGGGGAAGAGGAGGCGGATCCCTTTGCTCAGAATCCCTTTCCACTGGAGGCAGACAGCCTTGGCAGCGATTTCATGGGGGAAGAGAGATTCAGGGATCCCTTGGAGACCGGGCTGCAAATGCCGGAGGCTGATCCGCTGGGTTTATCTCACCCGATGCCGACCCATCCTCGGGTAACACCACCGGCCCTCTCGCGACGGGTAGGCTCGGAAGAGGGCGGGCCTCAAACCGATCCGGTGGTCGAAGATGACTTTGCCTTCCTCAACGAGTTCAGTCGAGAGCATCTGGAAGCCCTAGAAGGCGACTCCGACTCCATTACGCAGTTGGCCGGCGATGCCGATTTTCCCGATGAGATGGGCTTCTCCCTGCCTGGTTTTGAGGAAGAGGAGGGGGGATCCCTGGAAGAAGGCCTGCCGACCGAATTGGCTGCCCCCATGAGTGAGCCGATCCCCGCTCCCGACGAAGATACTGCCAGTCCCAGCCCTGGTCTTTTCGATCTTGACGAGCTAGACAGCTTGGATGGTGAACTTGCCGGCATGGATGGCGGCGAGCCGGTGGGGGCCTTCCACCCAAACGAGGGGGCGATTGGGGGGATGAGCCCAATGGCGGAGACCGGCAGCGAAGCGGCCCAAGTTCTGCTGCCCACGGCCTCACTCCCCATCCCCAGTGTAGGTGAACAAGGGGCAAGAACCTCTGCTGGGATCGCCAACCGACCGATTGGGGATCGGCAATTGGCCATAGCGCTTATCCAAGGAGCTGTGAGTTTGGCTGCCGGCTTGGCGATTGGCCTTGGGATCCCGGCCAATGGGGGAGCTCGCTTGATTGCCGGGGTGATTGGAGGCGGGCTGATCGGCACAGGAGCAGGGGTTATCCTCGGGGCCAGCAGTGCCAAACAAATTCGCTCCACCGCCCAAGAGCTGGCCGGCCACTTTGCCGCCTTGGCCCAGGGGAATTATTCAGTACGAGCCACAGCCAACACCCACGATGAGCTGGGGCGCTTGGCCGACAGCTTTAACCAGATGGCGGCTGCCCTTGAAGCCAACTTCGCCGAACTGAGCCAGCGGGCTGCCGAGCAAGGGCAAGCTAAGGAAGATCTACAGCGCCAGGTGATTCGCCTGCTGGACGACGTGGAAGGGGCTGCCCGTGGAGACCTGACGGTGCGGGCAGAGGTGACTGCCGACGTGCTGGGGGCTGTGGCCGACTCCTTTAACCTGACCATTCGCAGTCTGCGAGACATTGTCAGCCAGGTGAAGCGGGCCGCCGCCGCCGTGAACGATGCCGCCTTGCAGAACGAGGACTTTGCCCGCAGCCTCTCTGCCGACGCCTTGCGCCAGGCGGAGGAGATTTCCAACTCCCTCAACTCCATTCAGGAGATGACGGACTCCATTCAAGAGGTGGCCAGCAACGCCCGCGAAGCGGCCAACGTGACTGCCCAAGCCACAGAAGCAGCCGCTCGGGGTGGAGAAGCTGTGGATCGCACGGTAAGTGGCATCCTGGAAATTCGCGAAACCGTGGCAGAAACCACCCGCAAAGTGAAGCGATTGGCGGAATCCTCGCAGGAAATTTCCAAAATTGTGGCTTTGATCTCTCAAATTGCCTCGCGCACCAACCTGCTTGCCCTCAACGCCAGCATCGAGGCGGCACGAGCCGGGGAATCGGGACGGGGCTTTGCCATCGTGGCCGATGAGGTACGACAACTGGCCGACCGAGCTGCCAAAGCCTCGAAGGAGATCGAGCAGATCGTGTTGCAGATTCAATCGGAAACCGGCAACGTGATGACGGCTATGGAAGAAGGCACCCAACTGGTGATCGAGGGGACGCGGCGGGCCGAGCAGGCCAAGAACAGCCTGGACGAGATTATCGAGGTCAGTCGCCGGATCGACGAGTTGGTGCGGGCGATCTCTCAGGCCACCGTGCAACAAACGGAAACCTCTCGCTCTGTGGCGCAGGTGATGCAATCGGTGGAGTTGACCGCCAACGAGACCTCTAAGGAGGCGCAGAAGGTGGCAGCTTCGCTCCAACAGTTGGTGAGCATCGCCCGCGAGTTGCAAACTTCTGTCGGTCGCTTCCGGGTTGGGGATGAATGAGCAAATCTGCTGTTTTGAGGGCATTCTAGGGACAAGGATCCCCATGCAGGAGACGTTATCGATCCTTAGCAAATGCCACTGGGATCCCCCTGTTCCGACTTTTGGCCGGACTCTTCGCTCAGGCGAGCCTCAATCTGTCCGGTCTGCTATTACTGATGCATACCTGTGGGCTGTAGGAAGGGCCTCCTGCCATGAATGAAGAAGCACAAAAGCGGATCCTCAGTTATTTCATCGAAGAAGCCCGCGACCACTTGGCAACGATTGAACAAGTGCTCCTCAGCTTGCGGGACAGCATGAGCGATCCCGAGCTGATCAACGAGCTGTTTCGAGCTGCTCACTCCATCAAGGGGGGAGCTGCCATGCTGGGCCTCACCAGCATCCAACGGACGGCCCACCGCATGGAAGATTTTTTCAACATCTTTCGCTCCCGTCCAGGCGGAGTGCCTGTCGATCAGCACCTGGAAACCCTGCTGCTGCGGGCTTTTGATGGGCTTTCGATGTTGTTGGAGGAGCTGCAGAGCCCCCGCGGCCTCACCCAAGAAGTCAGCAACACCACCCTGGCGGAACTGGAGCCGGTTTTTCAAGAGACCGAAAGGCACATTCAAAATCTTCTCGGCGAGGGCCCTGTCTCAGCTCCCGTCTCGTCGCCGGCGGTTCGCACCCTACAGCAGGACATGGCGGAGGTGGTGCCGCAGCAGTTGCGCCAGATGCTGGAGCTGTTTAAACAACGGGATCAGCCAGATGTCCGAGAGCGCTTGGCAGCGGCGAATGCCGTTCTCAAGGAGATCGGACAAGTTCATCATCTGGCGGGCTGGCAACAGTTGACGGAAACTTTCGAGCAAGCCCTGGGCAACCCCGATGCCGACCTGCGTGCTCTGGCTTTGGTCGCCCTGCGGGATTTGAAGCAGGGACAGCAGCTCATCCTAGACGGCAAGGCCGAACAGGTTGCCCCTTCTTCAGAACTGCAACAATTGGCTCGCCCTGCCGCCCCCCCTGCCCCACCGGATCCTCTTGAGGTGGTGGTGCATCAGCAGATCCCGGCCCTGCTGCGCCAGATGCTGGAGCTGTTCAAACGTCCTGACGACCCGGCCACTCGACCGGCTCTGCAAGCTCTGGCCCAATCTTTGCAGGATTTGGGGCAATCTTCGGCTCTGGAACTGGGAGGCTGGACAGATTTGACCCGCTTGATCGGCGAGATTTTGGCGGATCCCGGCCAGGATTTGCGACAACTGGCCCTGCCGGTGCTGCGAGATCTGAAGCAAGCCCACCAAGCTCTGGCCGGCGGAGCGGCAAACACCATCCGACCCTCGGCTGAGTTGCTGGCTTTCCGCCCTGTTCCGGCAGCCCCTGAAGAGCCAGAAGTCCCTGAGCCCTTCGACCTTGGCCTTGCTTGGGGGTCTGAGGCAGAGCCGTCATTCCCAGAACCTGGGGGTGCCCCAGAGGATTGGGCTGCGGCTGCTGGGATCCCTGCGGAGGAAGGCGCTACCCCCGATCTGAGCTGGGAAGCGGTAGCCCTCGCTGAGACATCCTTTCAAGAGGATGAGCCCGGAGCTGCCCTGTCGCCGGAGCAGGAGAGCGCAGAGGCAAGCGGAGATCTGGCGGCAGAGCAGACCTCATCCCTTGGGGAAGCGGGCACTGCTGAGGACTCCGTCCCGCTGGCGGGAACAGATTCAGAGCACCGATCTGCTCCCGCGGAAGAGGGGGATCTGGATCTGAGTTGGCCAGGGATCCGAGCCGAAGCGGCTTGGGAGGAAGACTGGAGGACAGCTGCCGTGCCGGCAGAAAGCCCAGAAGAGGACGGGCAGGGAGCTGACTTGGCCTCTGTTGCGGACGACTTCGGTCGCGTTAGCGGAGCGGAGCTCTATGCCACTCCCTTGGATCTGGAGGAAGAAGCCACCTCAGCCTTTGACGAGCTGTTTGCCAACGCAGAAGCGCTATCCGATATTGAAGAATTCCCAACGGAGCTGATCCCCTCCTCTCCTGAGCCCCTCTTGCAGACCTTTGAGGATCTGAGCCCAAGGTTGGATGAGGAGAGAGCTGAGGCCGATCTGGCGGAGCTGTTTGCCGAAGTGGTGGGTGAAGGGGCAGAGGGGTTTGTCTCTGCTGAGCCTGCCTGGGATGCTGAACAGGAGCCGACTGCCCAGAGCGTTGCTGCGGAAATGGGCGAGGGATCCGGCTTTGTCCCAGACGAAGCCGCAAGTGCCGGGGTAGAGGCCCTATTTGAGCTGGAGGAACTTCCCGTAGAGAGTGCTTTCCGGCAGGAAGGGTCTCAGCTTCCGGACTTGGAGGCCGTTCCCGCTGGTGAGCCGGAGGCCGATCCTTGGGCGGCTGAACCGTCCCCACCCCTTCAGGAAGCCCTTGAGGACGGGGAAATCGCAGCAGACCTTTGGGCTGAATTTCCCGCAGATATCCAGCTAGAGGATTTTTCCATCCCAGCAGATTATCTGGCAGAGTCGGGATCCGACGAGGTGGGATCCTCAGAGTTCGCCGACTCTGCTGCCTTCGATACTGCCGAAGACAGCCTGGAGAGCTTTTTTTCCACCCCTGCGGCAGAAGCCGATCCGGCTTGGTCGATGCCGGAAGCAAGTGAACCTTCCGTATTTTTGGATCCCTCTTTTGGCCCATCCCTGGACATAGCTGAGGCTGATGCTGCCGAAGCTGAGCAACTGGGGGATCTCTTTATCGGCGAACCCTTCCCCACGTCGCCCGGCATGGCCAATGAGCCGAGGGAATCGCCAATTCCAGACTTCGGAGCCGAGCTGAGCCTAGGGGATCTCTTCGCCGGCGAGACCCTCGAGGAGGCGTCCGATGGGGACTCCATCCCCCTGACCCAATCAGCAGCTGGGGACACAGCAGAAGCCCAGGAGTGGGCGCTTCTGGAGGACCTGTTCCCGGTCCAGGAGGAGTCTTTCGCAGACCTGCAACCCACGGCTGAGGAGGCAGTCGCCCCTTCCCCCGAGCTCTCCTTCGACCGTCTCGATGCCCTATTCACCCAGGAATCCGACCCAGAAGAACTGAGCCTGGGGGCCAGGGGATCCCTCTCGGCCATGGATAGCGACAGCCAGGTGGATCTGGATGAGTTGAGCCAGTTCTTTGCAGAAGGGGAAGCGCCCCAAGAAGAACCCCCCTTGGATCTTGCCACCTTCCTGGAGGACACAGAAGCTTTGCAAGCGAGCAGCCTGGCGGAAGTGCCCGTGTCTGAGCCAGAGCCGCCGGTTGCCGCACTGGAGGAAGAAAATGCCCTCCAGCCTGCGGAGGACGATCTGGAAAGCCAGTTGGCCAGCCTGTTTGCAGAGGATGAATCCTTAGCCGTTCCTGTTGGCGAGGCCGAGACCCCAGAGGAAGAGGCGCTGGAAGCTGCTCCGGCTCCCCGTTTGGACGATTTGGCCGCCCTCTTCGACGCTGCCGAGCCGGCGGTAACCCCTGAGCTAGAAAAGGCTATCGCCCCCCTTGTGGGATCCCCTGCAGCCGCGAGCGGCGAGGCTGCTGACGACTTTGCAGCCCAGCTGGAATCGCTCCTGGGCGATCTCGAGGTTCCTGCCCAAGCACCTGCTGCGGCGCCAGCACCTTCGCCGCCAGTTGCCGCTGCTGCTCCAGCAACCCCCACCCCAGCAGCAGCTGCCCCGGCGGCAACTGGGCCGACTTCACGGCGAACTGCTGCCCTCAGCAACCCTGTGATGCGGGTGGAGGTGCGCCACCTCGACTCCATCAACAACCTAGTGGGAGAGTTGGTGGTCATCCGCAACAGCATGGAGCAAAACCAAACCCGTCTGCGCCAGTTTCTGGATGGCCTGTTGGGCCGTGTGCAACAGCTAGGGGATCTGGGCCAGCGCATGCGGGATCAGTATGACCGCTCCTTGCTGGAATCGGCTTTGTTCTCCAGCCGCAGCAGCTCAGCCTATGGCGGCACGGTAACGGTGGGCTTCGGTCGAAATGGGGAGGGATCCAGCCGAGGAAGGCGGAGTCATTCCTCCGGCCAAGAGTTCGACAAGCTGGAGATGGATCAGTTTACGGCATTCCACGCTCTGGCCCAGGAGATCATTGAGCTCATCGTGCGGGTGCGCGAGTCCTCCTCCGACATCGAGTTTGCCGTGGATGAGGCCGAGCAGATCACCCGCCAATTCCGGCAGGTAACCACCCAACTGCAAGAGGGCCTGAACCGGGCGCGCATGGTGCCCTTCTCGCAAGTTGCCGATCGGTTGCCCCGCGCCATTCGGGATCTCTCCATCAAAACGGGCAAGCAGGCCAGCCTGGTGGTGGAAGGCCGTGACACGCTCATCGACAAGGCCATCCTGGAGGAGCTCTATGACCCCATGACCCACCTGGTGAACAACGCCCTGGTACACGGGATCGAGACCCCTGAGGAGCGGCGGCGGGCGGGCAAGCCCCCTGAGGGCAAGATCACCGTCAAAGCCTTCTATCAGGGCAACCAGACGATCATCATCGTCTCGGACGACGGCGCCGGGATCCCGGTGGAGAAAGTCAAGGCCAAAGCTCAAAGGTTGGGGCTGCTGGCGGAACAAGCCGACGAGGACGAAGTGTTCAACGTTCTCTTCCACCCCGGCTTCAGTGTTCGCGAGGCCAGCGAAGTGGACGATCTGGCCGGTCGGGGGGTTGGCTTGGATGTGGTGCGCCGCAACATCACCGATCTGCGCGGCAGTATCCAAGTGGATTCTGTGCGGGGCAAAGGAACCACCTTCACCATCCGTCTCCCCCTCACCCTGAGCATTTCCAAGGCCATGGTGTGTGTCAGCGACAAAGCCCTGATCGCCTTCCCCCTGGATGGCGTGGAGGAGATGCTGGATGTTCCTGCCGACGAAGTTCAGCCGGATGAGCAGGGGCGGCCCTCGATTCTCTGGCGGGATCAGCGTCTTCACTTCCAGCCCCTCTCAAATCTGCTGGCCTACAGCCGCAGCCACAGCCGCAGCCGTTCCGAGGTGTACAGCATCACTCAGGATGAGGGCATCATTCCCATTGTCATCCTGCAAAGTGCCGGCCAGTATGTTGCCCTGCAGGTGGACAGCTTCGTGGAAGAGCAGGAAATCGTGATCAAGCAACTGCGCGGGCCTGTGCCCAAGCCGCCGGGCATTTCTGGGGCAACGGTGTTGGGGAACGGGCGGGTCCTGCCGATTGCCGACATCATCGAGCTGGTGGACATAGCCCACGGTCGCCGTCGGGATCTCAACCGCTTCTGGCTGGATCACCGGGATGAGGAGCCAACCCCAGAAGAGGTGCGCCAGACCACCGTGTTGATCGTGGACGACTCGATCACCGTTCGGGAGCTGCTCTCGATGTCTTTCCAGAAGGTGGGCTACCGGGTGGAACAGGCGCGGGATGGCCAGGATGCCTGGGAAAAGCTGCGCGGCGGCCTGCCCTGCGACCTCATCTTCTGCGACATCGAGATGCCGCGGATGGACGGCCTAGAACTGCTCACCCGCCTGCGGGAAGACAGCAACTTCAAGCATCTCCCGGTTGCCATGCTCACCTCGCGGGGGGCAGAACGGCACCGGCAAACAGCACGGGAGCTGGGAGCAACTGCCTACTTCACCAAGCCCTATCTGGAAGAGGAGCTGCTCAGCGCTGCTGCCCGCATGTTGAGAGGGGAACAGTTGTTGGCGGCCAACCCAACTTCCTAATCGCGACAGCGGTGCGGTTCCCGTTCAGTGTGGCGCAGCAACATAGGGTGCTGTAGGCATGGCACTCTCCCATCAGCGGGTGCCGAACAGGCGATCCCCTGCATCTCCTAGGCCGGGGAGGATGTAGCCGTGCTCGTCTAGGCCATCGTCTACAGCAGCGGTATAGATTGGCACATCTGGGTTCTGTTCGTGGAAATACCGGATCCCTTCTGGGGCGGCCACCAGGCAGATGAAGCGGATCGACTGGGGTCGGGTTTGGCGTAGGCGCGCTACAGCCGCTGCTGCCGAATGGCCGGTGGCCAACATTGGATCCACCACCAGCACCTCACGATCTTCGATATCGGTGGGCACCTTGAAGTAGTACTCGATGGGGATCAGGGTATGGGGATCCCGATATAGGCCGATATGCCCCACCCGTGCTGATGGGATCAGCTCCAGCATGCCGTCGAGGAGCCCTTGGCCGGCCCGCAGGATGGAGACCAGCACCAGCTTTTTCTCTGCCGCCAACATCGGCGCCAACATTGGGGCCATCGGGGTTTGAATTGGCTGTAGCTTGAGGGGCAGATCGCGGGTCACCTCGTAGGCCATCAAGAGGCTGATCTCCCGCATCAGCGCTCGGAAGTCGGCGGTTGTAGTTTCAACACGGCGCATGAGGCTGAGCTTGTGCTGCACCAGAGGGTGATCGATGGTAATCACCTGGGCCACCATGCTGTGCTCCTGAGATAATCGGGATCCCGTGATGGATGCCAGAATAGCAGAAGCGCTTGTCCCCCCGGTGGGCCGAAGGCTCTATCTGCTTGCTGTTGTCAAGGGGAGTAATCCGTGCAGATCCGCTTTGCTGTGGTGAGCGATCCCCACGTCACCCTCCCTTCCACCCTTTGGGATCACCCCAGCCGATTTCACCTGGTAGAGGTGAGCATCCCAGCTCTGGAACAGGTTTTGCAGCATCTGGTGCAGTTGCCTTTGGATTTTCTGCTGTTGCCGGGGGATCTGACCCAGCATGGGGAGCCGGAAAACCATGCATGGCTGGCAGAGCGGCTGGCTCGACTGCCCTTTCCGGCTTTTGTGGTGCCCGGCAACCACGATGTGCCCCAGCCCGAGGCCAGCGGGCGCTCTATTGGTTTGGCGGATTTTCCCCGCTACTACCGAGCTTTTGGCTACGAGGATGGGCAGTCTTTGGATTACAGCCGGGTTCTGCGGCCAGGGATCCGTTTGATCGGCCTCAATTCCAACCATTTTGATGCTCAGGGTCAATTGGTGGGGTGTCTAACCCCAGAACAACTGACCTGGCTGGAGAAAGAATTGGCGGCAGCCGAGGAAGAGCTGGTGCTGCTGATGGTGCACCATAATGTGGTCGAGCATCTGCGCGGCCAGTCTCTCCATCCCTGGGGGCGTCGCTACATGCTGGAGAATGCCTCTCAGTTGCGGCGGCTGCTGCAAGCTTATGGGGTGCAACTGGTGTTCACCGGACATCTGCACATCCAGCACATCGCCCGACGAGGGGGGGTTTACGACATTACCACCGGCTCTTTGGTCAGCTTTCCCCACCCCTACCGCCTTGTCGAGATCCGGTCGGATCGAGAGACCGGAATCCAAGTCCATATCCAGAGCTACCGGGTGGGATCCCTGCCCGATTGGCCCGATTTGCAAGCGTTCTCCCGGGAGTGGATGGCCCAGCGCAGCGAACCAGCGGTGGTTAAGTTTTTAACCTCCGCACCGCTGAATTTGCCTTTGGAACAGGCACAAGCCTTGGCCCCACAATTGCGCTACTTTTGGGCAGCGGTGGCTGCCGGGGATCCAGACCTCACTTTCCCCGACTTTCCCCAGCCAGCAGGCCGATTTCTGGAGCGTTTCAGCCGTTGTTTTCGCTGCCCGCCTGATAACCAGGCCCAGCTTCAGTTCGCTTCCAATTTCTTTTCCAATTTCTTTTCCAATTCTTTTCCAATTTCTAGGGATTTTCCAATTTCTAGGGATCCCCCCGAAGGGGGAACAGACTCGGCAGCTGGAGGGCCGACCGCATAATACTGGTGTACAAGTTTCCAATTTCTAGGGATCCCCCCGAAGGGGGAACTCCCTAACGGAACCACCTCCATAGGGTCTTTTGGAGGCTGTTTCCAATTTCTAGGGATCCCCCCGAAGGGGGAACTGCATGGCAGGCGCTCTTTGGCGACAAGCCCTTCTGTTTCCAATTTCTAGGGATCCCCCCGAAGGGGGAACTTGTAGTCAGCGACAAAGTTAGATTTCCCGGTGAGTGGTTTGTTTCCAATTTCTAGGGATCCCCCCGAAGGGGGAACTACATTTAGTTGTAGTACTCCCTATTCTTTTACCTGCGGTTTCCAATTTCTAGGGATCCCCCCGAAGGGGGAACTACTCCACCCCTATTAAAGCCAAGCAGGGCAAGGGATGCAAGACCCGTTTGCGAGGGATCCGGAAAAAAGGGGGCAAAAAGAGTTTCGGCGAGGGGGTTTTGGGGCCGGAAAGCCTTGTGGCACAAGGCGTCGAGGGATCCGACGAAAGAATGGGCTTTTCCGAGATTTTGAGGGACGCTCGCAGAGGCGTTGATACCGTTTTGGTGTTCTTTTGGAAACATCAGGATCCCTGAGGTTTGGCTAGGCTATCTGTTGGCAGGTGGCGAGCTCCTGCTAGGGTTGCTCGATATGGGAGCGAGGCTCCAGGTGGATGAGGATCCGCGCCGGCCCGTAGCGCCCTTGCAGGAGGTGTTCGACTTCCTCAGTGAGGCGGTGGGCGGACTCAATGTCCTGTGGCTCCACCACCAGGTGCATCTCGATAAAGACCATTTCCCCTGGGATCCCGCGGGAAGTGATGTCATGGCAATCGAGCACGCCTGGCACGCTCAGGATCAGATCCCGCAGGGCCTCAGAGGGGATCGCCACCCGGTCGGTGAGGTAGGGAAGATTCTCCTGCAGCACTTCCCAGCCGCTTCGGAGCACCAGCAGCGCCACCGGCAAAGCCAGGGCTTGATCCAACCAAGGGATCCCCCAGTAATGCACGCCGGCCAACCCCAGCAAGACCGTCAGCGTTACCCCAACGTCGCTGAGGGTATGGCGAGCATCGGCCAACAGCAGCGAGCTGGATAGCGCTTTGCCCCAGCGGTGCTCGTAGAGGGTAACAAAGACGTTAATGCCCAACACCCCCACCATCACCCCCAAGGTTAGCTCGTCAATCTGCAGGTGGGGCTGGGGCTCCCAAAACCGCTCCACGGCTGTGCGCAAGATTTCCAGGCTGGCCATCCCCAAAAAGGCAGCGATCCCCAGCGCTCCAATGGCTTCAAACTTGCGATGGCCGTAGGGATGGTCGTCATCGGGCTCTGGCGAAGAAAAGCGCACGGCCACCAAGCCCAAAATGTTGCTGGCGCTGTCGGTGGAGCTGTGCAGGGCATCGGCAATGAGGCTTAGGGATCCCGTCGTCAGCCCCAGGATTAACTTGATCAGAAACACCAGGACATTTAGCCCTAGCGTGACGTACAGCACCCTCTGCACTTGGCGCTGACGGCGGCTGGCTATGGCAGCAGAATCCAGAAAGCTCACTGCAGCTCGGGCGGGGATCCACAGATATCCTGCTTTATTCTGTCACCGACCTCAATAGGGGTAAGGGAGGGTACCCTAAAAGCAAGCTGCTAAGGCTTAGTCAAGTGGCCGCCGATTGGGGAGCGAACTCTGAGTATGCACGTTGCTGTGGTAGGCGCTGGCTATGTGGGCCTGGTAACAGGGGCTTGCCTGGCTCACCTAGGAAATAGCGTTATCTGTGTGGACAACAACCCCGCCAAGATTGAAGGGCTGCAGCGGGGTCGCCTGCCTATCTACGAGCCCGGCCTGGAAGAGCTGGTGCGGGAGGGAACTGCGGCGGGTCGGCTGCACTTTAGCACCGATCTGGGCTCTGGGATCCAGGCCAGCGAGGTGGTGTTTATTGCCGTGGGCACCCCGGCCCTGCCCAGCGGGGATCCCGATCTGCGCTACGTGGAAGCAGTGGCGCGGGAAATTGGCCAGCATCTGGACGAGCACTATCGGGTCATTGTCAACAAATCCACTGTGCCCATTGGCTCTGGGGACTGGGTGCGCATGCTCATTTTGGACGGGGCCGCCGAAGCCGCCAAGCAGCGGCTGAGCAGCCGAGAAGTGGGGAGAGATCCAGAGGCCAGATCCCTGACCTTGGAGCTCTCGCCTTGGACGCCGCAGTTTGACGTGGTGAGCAACCCCGAGTTCCTACGGGAGGGCAGTGCCATCCAAGATACCTTCTACCCGGATCGCATTGTGATTGGCTCCAACAGCCCCCGCGCCATTGAAATCATGCGGCAGCTGTATGAACCCATCCTCAACCGCCAGCAGGGCCTGCAAGGGGATCCCGTGCCTTTGCTGGTGACCGACCTGGCTTCTGCCGAAATGATCAAGTATGCCGCCAACGCCTTCCTGGCCACCAAGATTAGCTTCATCAACGAAATGGCCAACATCTGCGAGCGCACCGGCGCCGACATCACCCAGGTGGCAGAAGGGATCGGCCTAGATAGGCGCATTGGCCGCGCCTTTCTCAACGCTGGCATAGGGTGGGGCGGAAGCTGCTTCCCCAAAGATCTGGCGGCTCTTATCCAAACCGCTGCTGACTATGGCTATGAGGCCAAGCTGTTGCAGGCCACGGTGGAGGTTAACCGAGAACAGCGGCAACGTTTGGTGGAAAAGCTGCAGCAAGCCCTCAAGGTGCTCAAGGGAAAAACCATTGGCCTACTGGGTCTGACGTTTAAACCCCACACCGACGACCTGCGGGATGCCCCTTCCCTGACCTTAATCGAGCAGCTCCACCGCCTTGGGGCAAAGGTGAAGGCGTATGATCCCGTTGTGTCCGCTTCAGGGATGCGGGAGGGGCTAGCCCATGTGGTGGTGGAAACGGATGTGTTCCGGCTGGCCCAGGACTGCGATGCCCTGGTGTTGGTGACGGAGTGGCCGGAGTTTTTGTCGCTGGATTACCGACGAATTGCAGAGCTGATGCGGCGGCCCTTGCTCATCGATGGCCGTAACTGTCTGGATCGGGAGGCGGTGCGGCAGGCGGGCATAACCCTCATTGGAGTGGGCTGGTAGGTGCTGGGGAAATCAGGGGAAATCATGAAGATCCTGGTTACGGGTGGCCTGGGATTTATCGGATCCCACTTGGTAACCCGCCTTCTGCAAGAAGGCCACTGGGTCATTTGTCTGGATAACGGCTCCACAGGCCGGCAGCTCAATGTCCAAGCTCATCTAGACAACCCAGCCTTTCAGTTTATTTGGCACGACGTTGCCGAGCCCCTGCCGCCCGCTTTGGCAGAGGCCGGGATCCAGCAGATCTACCACCTGGCCTGCCCCGCTTCCCCCCCCCACTACCAAGCGGATCCCATCCGCACCATCCGCACCAGCCTCTGGGGCACCTACCACCTGCTGCAACTGGCCCAGAAAACGGGAGCGAGGTTCCTGCTGGCCTCGACTTCAGAAGTGTACGGGGATCCCCAAGTGCATCCCCAACCGGAAGACTACTGGGGCCACGTCAACCCCATCGGCCCGCGGGCCTGCTACGACGAATCCAAGCGCTTGGCGGAAACCCTCACCTTCGACTGGCAGCGGCAATACCAGACGGAGATCCGGGTGGCCCGCATCTTCAACACCTACGGCCCCGCCATGCGGGAGGACGATGGCCGCGTGGTGAGCAACTTTATCGTCCAGGCCCTGCGCGGGGATCCCCTGACGGTCTATGGGGATGGATCCCAGACCCGCAGCTTTTGCTACATCTCCGACCTGGTGGAAGGCTTGATCCGGCTGATGAACAGCCCCTACCCCGGACCCTTTAACTTGGGCAACCCAGAGGAGTTCACGATCCTGGAGCTGGCCCAGCAGGTGCTCGCCCTCACCGGCAGCCCTTCTCCCATCGTTTACCGGCCTCTGCCGACGGACGATCCCAGACAACGGCAGCCGGATATTGGCAAAGCCCGCGCCCTCTTGGGTTGGGAACCTCGGATCCCGCTGCAAGTTGGGCTGCAACAGACCATCCCTTACTTTCGTCGGCGGCTGGGGCTGGACTAATCATCAGGTGCTCCCGACAACCCCAACCCGTTTGAGAACCATTTTCGCCTCAGCTCGATTGACCTGGGTGAATGGCTGCCAGCGGCTCCAGTTGGCGGGCTTGCTGTTGTAGCCGACTCACCAACTGCCGACATACCATTTCACACAGCTCAAAGCACATGGGATCCGCAATTTGGTAATAAACACTCACCCCCTTGGGCTGACGGCTGACGATCCCTGCCTGGGTCAGGATCTTGAGGTGCTTGGAAACATTGGCCTGGCCCATACCCGTAGCTTCCAAGATTTGGGTGACGTTCTTGGGCCCCGAGCGCAACTGACACAGGATCTGCAGGCGGTTGGGTTCCGCCAAAACCTTGAAGTACTCTGCCACGCTGTCGAGAACCTGCGGCGTCAGGATTGTGCGACACTCATTCACATCCGCTCTGCTCACCGACTTTTCCCCAATCAACAAACCTGCTTGCGCCGTCCATGCAACTTGATTTTAACACTAGATAGTTATATAGTGTTCCTAGAAAGTCCAAGTTCACGTCGGGCTTTCGATACCAGACAGGAGGGCACTATGCTATTTCGCCAACTGTTCGACGCAGAAACAAGCACCTACACCTATTTAATCGCGGATCCGACAACTCGCGAGGCCGCCCTGGTGGATCCAGTGCTGGAGCAGGTGGAGCGGGATTTGAAGCTGATTCGGGAATTGGGTCTAACCTTGAAGTACTGCCTGGAAACCCACGTTCACGCCGATCACATTACGGGAACCGGGAAGCTGCGGGAACTGACCGGTTGCCAAGGGGTGGTGCCGGTTCAGGCCAAGGCGCAATGTGCAGATCGTTTCATCGGCCATGGGGAAACGCTGCAGGTGGGATCCATTGTCATCGAGGCCATCGCTACCCTGGGCCACACCGACAGCCACATGACCTACCGCGTGAATGGGGATCGCGTCCTTACCGGAGATGCCCTGCTGATCCGCGGCTGTGGGCGCACGGATTTCCAAAGCGGGGATCCCGGCCTGATGTACGACCATGTTACCCAGCACCTGTTTACGCTGCCCGACGAGACTTTGGTCTACCCCGGCCACGACTACCGCGGGCACACCGTCTCCACCATTGGCGAGGAGAAGCGCTGGAATCCCCGCTTTGTGGATCCGGAAACGGGCAACCTGCGTTCCCGTGAGAGCTTCATTGCCCTGATGAACAGCCTCAACCTGCCCCAGCCGAAGAAGATCCAGGAAGCGGTGCCGGCCAACGAGCAGTGCGGCCAAGTGGCAGCAGCGGTTTAATTCCTTCTGGGCAGTGAGGTGCAGGGTAAGCCCCCGCCGGCTGGGGAGCCCATGTGAAACTCCGATGGTGAGGGCCCGCTGCTCTGGGTAACCTTCTCTCAATTGGATTGGCTTGCCAGAAATGGAGAGTTTGAGCGTGGATCGAGAAAGTCTCTATGAGAGCGATTTCTACGCTTGGATCCAGCAACAAGCTCAATTTCTGCGGGATCGGGCCTGGGAGAAGCTGGATCTGCCCAATTTAGTCGAGGAGATTGAATCGTTGGGCAGGCAACAGCGGCAGGAACTGCGAAACCGACTTGCAGTTTTGGTTGGGCATCTCCTCAAGTGGGAGTACCAGCCAGAGGGGAGATCCGCAAGCTGGCTCCTCACCCTCCAGCTGCAGCGGCAGGAAGTTCTGGAGCTTCTTGAAGAAAGCCCAAGTCTCAAGCCCTATTTGCCAGAGGCCATCTCCAAGTCTTACTTGGGAGCGCTGAAGCTGGCCCTGGAGGAGACCAAGCTGCCCAGAAAGATTTTCCCCAAAACCTGCCCTTATTCCTCAGAGCAAATCCTGGATAGCCGGTTTTACCCCGGTGAGCCCAGTCATTTGCTTGAGGAGGGGGATTAATCCCAAAAATCGCTGCATTTTGCATTTTAGACAACGCTAGAAGCAAGGAGACAACCATGACCGTAACCCAACAAAACCCCACGCCTTCTCAGGAACGGGATCCCCGTCTCAAGGAGATCGATGCCCTGACCTTAAAACAGTGGCTGGATCAGGGGCGAGTGCAGCTCATCGATGTGCGGGAGCCGGGAGAATACGCCGATGAGCGGATCCCGGGGGCCATCAACCTGCCCCTATCTACCTTTGACCCGGCCAAAGTGCCTGCTTCCACGCCAGAGAAGCCGGTGGTGTTGCAGTGCCGCATGGGCAGCCGCTCCATCCGCGCCGGTTGTCAGTTGCTAGACCGCGGCTGGCCGGAGGTGATTAGCCTCAAGGGCGGGATCGAGGCTTGGAAAGCGGCCAAGCTGCCCGTTACCCGCACCCAAAATGCGCCCATCTCCATCATGCGGCAGGTGCAGATTGCGGCGGGATCCCTGGTGCTCACCGGAACCCTTCTGGGGGCCTTTGTCAACCCCTGGTGGCTGCTGCTGAGTGGCTTTGTGGGCGCTGGGCTGGTGTTTGCGGGTGTAACCAACACCTGTGGCATGGCTCTGCTCTTGGCTCGCATGCCCTGGAACCGAGGTCAGGCGCTATGAGTGGGATCCCTTCTGCTTCCTCTTCGGGGCAAGGGATCCTGGCGCGGTACCTGCCCTTTGCTGAGGAGTCCCTTTGGGTCTTCCACTATCAACGATCAGATTTGCCGGGAGATCTGATCGCCGGCCTTGTGGTGGCCATTCTGTTGGTGCCCCAGAGCATGGCCTATGCCCTGTTGGCCGGGTTGCCCCCCCAAGTGGGCCTGTACGCCAGCATTTTGCCGGTGATCGTCTATGGGCTACTGGGATCCAGCCGCGCCTTGGCGGTAGGGCCAGTGGCCATCATCTCCCTCTTGGTGGCGGCAGGGTTAGAGCCGCTGGCCGGTCGCGTCAGCGGGACGGAGTCCTTGCCGGGCAGCCCGGAGTATGGACAGTTGGCTTTGGGGCTGGCCTTGGAGGTGGGTCTGGTCCAGGGGGCCATGGGGTTGTTGCGGCTGGGGTTTTTGGCCAATTTCTTAAGCCACACGGTGGTGACTGCCTTTGGCAGCGCGGCGGCCTTGATCATCGGCTTCAGCCAGCTCCGCCACCTCCTGGGGGTCAAGATCGCCAATACGGAGTCCTTCTTGCTGTTGGTGCAGCGGCTGTGGCAAAGCCTGGACAAGGTGAACTGGGCAACCTTTGGCCTAGGGCTGCTGGCCGTATCCCTGCTGGTGTACGCTCAGCGAAAGTTGCCCCACCAACTGCGGCGTTGGGGTGTGCCTCCAGGTTGGGCCTTGATTTTGACCAAGGGGGCACCGCTAGCGGCTGTGCTCGTGACCAGCCTGTTGGTCTGGGGCCTAAACCTCTCGGAGAGGGCAGGGGTATCTGTTGTTGGCTCCATTCCTTCCGGGTTGCCCCCCTTGGGCTTTCCCTCGTTGAGCTGGGGACAGTGGACAGCGCTTCTGCCCACCGCCTTGGCCATTAGCTTGGTGGGCTTCACGGAGAGCTATGCCGTGGGGCAGTCCTTGGCCAGCCAGCGGCGGCAGAAGGTGGATCCCAACCAAGATCTGGTGGCTTTGGGGGCAGCCAACTTGGCAGCAGCCTGCAGTGGCGGCTATCCGGTAACGGGAGGCATCAGCCGGTCGGTGGTGAACTTTCAAGCAGGCGCCAACAGTGGCCTGGCCTCCCTAATCACCGGCCTGTTGGTGGCTTTGACGGTCATCTGGCTGATGCCCCTGTTCACCTTCTTGCCCCAGACCACCCTGGCGGCCATTGTTCTGGTGGCGGTGCTGGCCCTGGTGGATTTTCACCCCCTGCTGCAAAGCTGGCGCTACGACCGTGGCGATGCCCTGGTTTGGTTGGTAACCTTTGCCAGTGTGCTGGGGATCGGAGTGGAGCAGGGGATCGGAATAGGGGTGTTAGTCTCCATCCTGCTCTTTCTTTGGCGGGCTAGCCGTCCTCACATTGCCATCGTGGGTCAGGTGCCCGGTACGGAGCACTACCGCAACGTGCAGCGCCATGAGGTGATTACCGATCCCCGTATCTTGGCAGTGCGGGTGGACGAGAGCCTGTTTTTTGCCAACGCAGCCTACTTGCAGGAGTATCTGCTGCGAGAGGTGGCGGCGCGACCCACAGTGGAGCAGGTGCTGCTCGTTGCCAGCGCCATCAACTTCATCGACGGCAGCGCTTTGGAAGTGCTGACCCAGTTGGTGGAACGTTTGCAGCAGGCAGGGGTGGGCTTTGCCATGGCCGAGGTGAAGGGGCCGGTAATGGATCGCCTCCAAAAGGCTGGGTTTGTGGAGAAAGTGGGCGCTGAGCGCTTCTTCCTCTCCACTCACCAGGCGATGCAAGCCCTCGGATCCCAGCAGAGCCTCAGTCAGGTGTCATCTTCCTGATCAGCACAAGGGGGGTTTGTTCAGCGGCATTGCCGGCGGGGTTTTTGCGCAGGGCTTGCTCCACCAGCTCCCGCTCTACGCCGGGGCTGGCTGCCAGGATCTTGACCTGCCCCAGATCGTTGGCATCCACGATGGCCACTTCGTAGCCCGTCTGCCGATGCAGATCCCCCACCAACTTGGCCGGATCCCGCGGCCCCAGCACGATGAACTGGTCATAGGGAGGCAGGGTGCCAGTAACGTCGTCGATGAGATCGGCCTGCTCCCCCGCCAGGGCATAAAAGACCCCCGGGATCCCCAGCAGTTTGGCCAGGGATCCCACCACAAAGGCCGCCAGCACCCGCCAGGCCCCGGAGCAGTCGATCAAAGTCTGCATCCCGTAGCAGCTTGAAAGACTGGTCTTGGAGGGGAAGAAGTAGCACAGGGTGCGGGCCAGCCAGCCGGGCTGCACCTGCAGGGGATGGCGGAAGTTGCCCTGGACAATAGCCACGGCGCTTTCCGAGATGGCCACCATATCGCCGGGCTGGATGTGAGGGCCTACATACCGCCGTAGCACCTCGGCCAAGTCATCGCTGGGGGTCAGCAGATGGGTGGGAACGGCGGCCCAAAGGAGGGATCCCTGCTTCTGCCAGTTCAGCTCCGGCAAGGGCTCCACCTCCTGCAACGGCAGGATGAGATGGCTGGTCTTGAGGGTGCGCCGCTGCCGCCCGTACTGGATGTAGTCCAACTCCAGCCAGGCAGAGCGCAGATCCGCTAGCCCTTTCCCCTTCAGCTCGATCTCGACTTCTAGGCCAGTCTGGCTCTGGGGGGTGAGGATATAAGCCTGCCAGTAGTTGTCTTGGCGGGGGGGAAGATCCGGATGGCGAGAGCGCAGGCGTAGGCGGGTGTCAATGCCTTCTGGGGAGCCAGCGCTGAGCAAATGCAGTCGCGGCTCCACCTGGGCCAAGGTGACTTCCAAAAGGGGGTTGAGGTTGCGAGCCACAAACTCCGCTTGAATGACCCAGTGCTCGGGGGTGTGGCGGCTGATGCGCCAGCCTTGGGGCTCCACCACCAGGTGATCGGCGGGGCGGGTCTTGAGCCAGTAGAGCAAGCTGCCCAAACTCAGCAGCAACCCGGCCACTACCTGAGCCCAGCCCCAGGGATCCCAAAGCCAACGCCAAGCCCCCCATAGGCTGAGTCCTACCCCGGCCAGCACTGTGGCCAACACGCCACGATTCACCATGCTGCTACTTGTTGCCATCGGGATCCCACTCCTCAAAAAAAGACAAGTGCTTAAGCCCTGCTAAAGTCTGCCCCTTTGTCCACCACAACACCCTAGACTACAGGTACGCTCTAGCTCTTCTCCTGAACCCTAGCCATCCTACCGGGAAACCGAAGCAGGCTGCGGCGAGATCTCCACACCAATTTTTAATCTCAAACAGTTAGCTTACAAATAGATTTCATTTCAGGCTTTTCAGAACACTCTGGGAGTTTCCTATGGCGCACAAACAGCAATTCAAAAGCTTTGACGACATGATTCAGGGATCCAAAACCCCCATCCTGGTGGATTTTTACGCCACTTGGTGTGGTCCCTGTCAGGTGATGGCCCAGGTGCTGGAGCAGGTGAAGCCGCAGGTGGGTGACGCCATCTCTTTCGTAAAGATTGACACAGAAAAGTACCCCAATATTGCTGCCCGCTGGGGTATCTACGCCGTGCCAACCCTCATCCTGTTCAAAGATGGGAAGCCGATTGACCGCATTGAGGGGCTGTTGCAGCCGCGGGCCCTGTTGGAGCGGTTGCGGGCGCAGGTCAACCTGCCGGTAGGCTAGGTGGACGTTGCTGGGATGGGGTCTTTTGGTCATCTTCTGGTGGCACAGCGAGCTCTCCAGCAAAACCGTCTTTGAGATGTCCTCGCAGGTGTTTGAGCGCTCTTTGGGATCTCCGCCTCTGGAGGTTCACCTGGCGGGAGAGGTGCCCTATCGCACTGCTTGGGCTTGGCAGCAAGCCAGGGTGGCTCGCCTGATCTGCAATCCGCAGCTGCCAGATGGGCTCCTACTGCTCACCCACCCGCCGGTCTACACCCTGGGGGCAGGGGCGGATCCCAAGTTCCTCAAGAGCTTGGCTGGACAGATAGGATCCCCAGCTGCCCGCCCAGAATTCCTCTCTGGACAAGGGCCAGAAATCCTGCGGGTAGAGCGCGGCGGCGAAGTCACGTACCACGGGCCAGGCCAGTGGGTTGGTTATGCGATCCTCAACCTCAGGCGCCACCGTCTGGATCTCCACTGGTACCTGCGCCAACTGGAGCAGGTGCTTATTGAAACTGTGGCCCACTTTGGCCTGCGGGGGGAGCGGATCCCTGGCCTCACAGGGGTTTGGGTGGAGGGGCGCAAAGTGGCGGCCATCGGCATCAAGGTCTCCCGCTGGGTGACCTACCACGGCTTTGCCCTCAACGTCTGCCCGGATCTAGCTGCCTTTGAGGCCATCGTGCCCTGTGGGATCCCTGATCGCCCGGTGGGATCCCTGGTGCACTTTTGTCCGGAGGTAACGATGGCTGCCGTAGCTCCGGTGCTGGTGGAGTCGTTCTGTCAGGTCTTTGGGCTGCAGGCTCAGGCAGTTTCCCTGGCCGAGTGGTTGGGAGAGCCTCGGCTTTCTGACAAGTTGCTGGGAGAATCAACCGCTCAGACGCCTAAGCGCAAGTGAGGGGAAAGACCAGACAGGTTACCCAACTTCGAGGTGGCCCTAGGTTTAATCCAAGGGCGGCTAATCCACCCCCAACTGGCGCAGCAGTTGCTGCAGGATGGCCTGGTTGGCAAAGTTGCCGCTCTTGGAAAAGAGAGCCAACGCCTGGCGAAAGTCGGCCATCGCCGCTTCTCGATCCCCCAACTGAAGATAGGCCACCCCGCGGCTAAAGTAGGCTTCTGGGATCCCTGCATTCAACTGAATGGCCCGCTCCGCATCGGCCAACGCCTCTTGGGGCTGGCGCAACTGGTTGTAGACGTAGCTGCGGTTCACATAGGCCGGAGCATAGCTGGGATCCAACTGCACCGCCCGATCCAGATCCGACAGGGCAGCCACGGGATCCCCCCGCAGCAACTTGAGGGATCCCTGCCAGTTGAGCTCGGAAGCGGTTTTTGAGCCCGAAGTCTTCTCAGCAGGGGTTGGCAAAGAGACGGCAGGGGCGGCAGCCAAGAATGTTGCTAGAAAACCCATCAGGGCCACTCTTGCCAATTTACGCTTCATGTGCTCTGCACTGCCAACGCGAACGTTGCTCTCTTCGGATCCCGAACTAGTTCAATATAGACCGTCGGCGAGAGGGGCAACCCCCTGCACTTAACTTGCAAGGGGTGCGGGGAGCTACAAGTTCCGCGCTCTGGCGGGAAAGTCAGGGTCGAGATACCGACTCCTCTGCCAAGTCGTTCTGTGACGCGGGGCAGGAATGCCCAATGGCAAGGTTGGGAGGCCCAAGCTCTATTGGCTAGAGTGAGGGCGGGGGGATGTTACAAGGAAAGCTTCTGGAATAGATGAGCCACCGGCAGGGCAAATCCTGGAATAACCTCTTCACCTTCTAGAAGATCAACCGATTTCAGGAGGCGGTCAGGCTCTTGAGAGCTGCGATACACCAGGACGTAGTGCTCGCTGGGGTGAACCAGCCAAACCAGGCGGCTGCCATTTTCAAAGTACTCCACCAGCTTGTCATGAATTTCTTCAACCGTATTGCGGGGGGAAAGCACTTCAACAGCCAGATCTGGAGCGCCTTCCAAAAATCCTGTGGGCAGTTCAGCCATGCCCTGCAAGCGTTCTTTAGCAAAAAAAGAGATGTCAGGGGAGCGCCAATTTCCACTCTTCATCTTAAAAGCAGTGCTGGAATCTAAAACGATCCCCAGCTTGTTGGACAAAACGTAGGGGGTCAAAGCTGCCAATAGGAGGCTGCAGACATAACCATGGAGTGCCCCCGCGCTTCCCATATCAATTGGCTTCCCATCAACAATCTCGTAGCGATGTCCCTCCCTGGACAACGCCATGAATTCTTCGGCTGTCCAAGCTCTTTTTCCCTGAGTTGGCACAGCTCCGACGGTCATCTGCAAACTCCTTGCTGCTCCTTCGACACCGCAAGCCAAGCCCGCAGGGATCCCCCAGCGGCTTTTCCTCGAGGGGGGACGCCAAAGGCTAAAATAGCCTAGCTCATCCTACTGTACCGACGGAAAAGGCACCTTGATCGAGCGCTACACTCTGCCCGAAATGGGCCAGATTTGGTCCACTGCCCACAAGCTCCAGACCTGGCTGCAGGTGGAGCTGGCTGTCTGTGAAGCGCAAGCGGAGCTGGGGCGGATCCCGCAAGAAGCCCTGCAGGAGATCAGAGCCAAAGCCGCCTTTGACCCGGCGCGGGTTTTGGAAATTGAGGCGGAAGTGAAGCACGATGTTATTGCCTTCCTAACCAACCTCAACGAGCACGTGGGCGAGGCAGGGCGCTACATCCACCTGGGCCTGACCAGCTCGGACGTGTTGGATACCGCTCTGGCCGTGCAGCTTGTGGCCTCGGTGGAGATCTTGCAAGCTCGCCTGGCCGACCTCATCGCTGCTATCCGCGACCAAGCTCGGCAGCACCGCTACACCCTCATGATCGGCCGCACCCACGGTGTTCACGCCGAGCCGATTACCTTTGGCTTTAAGCTGGCAGGGTGGCTGGCCGAGTGCCTGCGCCACCAAGAGCGCCTAGCTCGCCTGCGGGAAGTGGTGGCGGTGGGCAAGATCTCTGGCGCCGTGGGCACCTACGCCAACGTGCCTCCCCAGGTGGAGCAGTTGGCCTGCGCTCGCCTGGGCCTGAAGCCCGATACAGCCTCGACACAGGTAATCTCGCGGGATCGCCACGCTGAATACGTGCAAACCTTGGCTCTGATTGGCTCTTCCCTAGAGCGCTTTGCTACTGAAATCCGCCACCTGCAGCGAACAGAGGTACTGGAGGCTGAGGAGTACTTTGCCCCCGGCCAAAAGGGATCCTCTGCTATGCCCCACAAGCGCAACCCCATCAAGGCGGAACAACTGACGGGGCTGGCCCGTCTCCTGCGCGGGTATGCCGTCTCGGCCCTAGAAAACATTCCCCTTTGGCATGAGCGGGACATCTCCCACAGCTCCGTAGAGCGGGTCATCCTGCCGGATGCCTCCATCCTCTGCCACTATCTGTTGGTCAACATGGCGGAGCTGGTGGGCCAGCTGCAGGTTCACGCTCGCAACATGGAGCGCAATCTCAACCTCTACGGCGGCGTCATCTTCAGCCAGCAGGTGCTTCTAGCCTTGGTGGAGAAGGGCCTTAGCCGCGAGGAAGCTTACCGCCTGGTGCAGGAAAATGCTCACCGCGCCTGGAACCAGCCGCAGGGGGACTTTCGCGCCAATCTGCTGGCGGATCCCCGAGTGATGGCCCACCTGAGCGAGGCAGAACTGCAGGACTGCTTTGATCCCCAGCGCCACCTAACCCATTTGGACGAGATCTTTGCCCGCCTGGGCATTTGAGGATCCCCTATGGTTTGGCAGCGGCAGCACGTCTTGGGCTTGGCGGATTTTACTCCCGAAGAATACCAGATGGTTTTGCAGACCAGCGCCAGTTTCCAGGAGGTGTTGACGCGGCGGTTGCCCAAGGTGCCCACCTTGCAGGGGAAGGTGGTGGTGACGCTGTTCTTCGAGCCTTCCACCCGCACCCGTACCAGTTTTGAGCTGGCGGCCAAGCGCCTTTCGGCCGATGTGCTCAACTTTTCCCCAGGCACCTCTTCCTTGAGCAAAGGGGAGACGCTCTTGGATACGGCCCGCACCTTTCTGGCCATGGGATCCGATCTCTTAATCGTTCGCCATGCCCAGGCAGGAGTGCCCCAACAATTAGCTGCCGAGATCGACCGCCGTGGATCCCCTGTGGGCGTTCTCAATGCTGGGGATGGCCTGCACGAACATCCCACCCAAGGTTTGCTGGACTTGTTTACCCTCTGCAGCCATCTGGATCCCCGGCGTCCCCGTCTGGAGTTGCTGCAAGGGATCAAAATTGCCATTGTCGGCGATATTCTCCACTCGCGGGTGGCCCGCTCCGATATCTATGCCTTGGTGGCTGCCGGAGCTGAGGTTCACTTAGCCGGCCCTCCCACCCTGTTGCCCAAGGATTTTGCCCAGTTTGTACCCGGCCATACGCTCCCTGTCCATTGGCAGCTAGAGCCTGCCCTCGAAGGGTCGCGTTTTGTTATCACCCTACGCCTGCAGCAGGAGCGCATGGGCGAGTTCCTTCTCCCCAGCTTGCAGGAGTACCATCACTTCTTCGGCCTCACGCGGCAGCGGCTGCGCCTGTGCCACCCGGATGTCAAGCTTCTGCACCCCGGCCCGGTCAATCGCGGTGTGGAACTCAGCTCCGAGGTGATGGAGGATCCCGGCTTGAACCTGATTGAGCAGCAGGTCACCCACGGCGTGGCGGTGCGCATGGCCCTGCTGTACCTCATGGGGGGCGGGCGGATCCCAGCTTAGAGCCCAGATCTTTCTCTGCTCGGGGAACATGTAGAGCTGCCCCACGTCTAGAAGGTTGGAGTCTATCTTCTAACCAATTCTCTCTGCCAAAAGCCGAAAGAATCTCTGGGCGGGGCTTTTCCCGCCCTGCTGAAATCATGTCCAAGCTTGCCGAGAGGTGAGCAACATCTTTGTCTCAAATTTTACACATCTTGGATCTGGATCGAGTTTTTTTGCAGCCGTCTAAGCTTAGCTCTTATTCAAGTTGTGTCCGTTTGATTGGTTGTCAAATGAGATAGAAGTTCAGCAGTATAAGCCTTTTCGCGGATCCTGGGCTCCAGGATCCTGATTTTGCTGAAATCCAAACTGGCCAAAACCACCAGATGGAAAATCGAGGTTTGGAAACGAGCCAGCACACTCAAAAATATCGATTTTTCTCTTGACTTAACCCAAAGTTAACCTTTAGATATCCCTCCGTTAACTTTGAGGTTATAGGGTTGAAGATGTTGATTTGCCACAGATATTACCTATGCGAACCCTGCTTTCTGCTTTCTCCCTCACCGCTCTAACAGTAGGATTTCTAACAGCGACCTCGGCTCAAGCCCAAACCGTGCAAATCTCCGGGGCGGGCGCGACCTTTGCGGCTCCTTTGCTGCAACGTTGGTTTGACGCCTACAACCGCACCGTAGACCCCACTGTGCAAGTCAGCTATCAGTCTGTCGGTAGTGGTGCTGGCCTAGAGCAGGTGATCAATGGCACTGTGGACTTCGGCGCTTCCGAGGCGCCTTTCTCCGGTGCTCGCCTGGAAAGCTTCCGAGCTAAATACGGCTATGATCCCCTACAGTTGCCTCTGGCGGGAGGGGCCATCGAGTTTGCCTATAACCTGCCCGGCATTGAAGACGGAGAGCTCATCCTGAAGCGGAAAACCTACTGCGGCATCGTGACCGGCGAGATCACTCGCTGGGACGACATTCGCATCAAGGCCGAGAACCCACGTATAGCAAACAAGCTGCCACCCCTGGACATCACCTGGGTACACCGCTCTGATGGTTCTGGGACTACCTTTGTGTTCACCAACCACATCAGAACTGTCTGCCCTAATTGGACAGCCGGTGCTGGTACTTCTGTCGAGTGGCCTGTTGGCATTGGAGCCCAAGGGAATGAGGGCGTAGCCGCCACCATCAAGCAGGAGCCAGGGGCAATTGGCTACGTGAACCAGTCCTATGCCAAGCTGGAAAAGATGACCACTGCTCGCATGGAAAACAAAGCGGGCAACATTGTTGAGTTCTCGACTGAGGCAGCTACCTCGGCGCTGAATGCTCCCATTCCTGATAACTTTGCGCTGTTGGTGCCCGACCCTGAAGGGCCAAATGACTACCCAATCGTGGGCTTGTTCTGGGTGATGCTGTACCGCGAGTATCCCGATCAGCAGAAGCTGACCAAGCTGGTGGAGGCTCTGAAGTGGACCCAGGGGCCAGAGGGTCAAGCCATCACCAAGGAGCTGGACTACATCCCTATGCCTGAGGCGGCTATCCAGCGGATCTTTGCAGAGCTGGATGCCATCACCGTTAACCCCAAGGCGGTGCGATGACTGGGTTGCAGCCTGAACTCCACTAGAGTGGAGCTGGTGGCCGGCTGAGGAGGCAGATGAGGCTTTCTCGGTCGGCTGCTGGGCTTACCTTGCACGGTGGGATTTTTAGGAAAGTTTTGAACCGAAGATGATCATGGGAGAGAGGCTATGACTTCAGCGGCTACGGGTTATGGTTCACCACCAAACCCGGATATCGATGTTGACATTGAGAAAAAGGCGAGCCTGTCTCGGGCTGTTGATGTGGGCTTTGTCCGCCTGACGCTGGCCTTGGCAGGGTTTGCCGGCATTATCCTCATCTGGGTGATTCTTCAAACCACCGAAGCGGCTCTGCCGGCGATTCAGCAGTTTGGCTTGGGCTTCCTGGTTACTGCCCGCTGGAACCCGGTGGAAAACATCTACGGGGTGCTACCACAGATTTATGGCAGTTTGGTGACCTCTCTGGTGGCTTTGATTTTTGCCATCCCTCTGGGCATTGGCACTGCCATCTTCCTGACGGAAGGTTTTGCCCCCAAGTGGGTAACGGAGCCGATTAGCTTTGCCATTGAGCTGATCGTGGCCACTCCCAGTGTGGTGCTGGGGCTGTGGGGGATCTTTGTGCTGATTCCAGCAGTGCGGCCCATCTTTCGAGCCATTAACCAGACGCTGGGTTGGATCCCTTTCTTGGGTGGCCCGGCTCCGCGGGGGCCCAGCTTGTTGATAGTGGCTATGGTGCTGGGGATCATGATCTCTCCCATCATCATCTCCATTACCCGCAGTACCCTTGAATCTCTGCCACGCAGCCTAAAAGAGGGCGCTTTGGCTCTGGGGGCAACCCGCTGGGAGACCCTCTTAACGGTGATGATCCCTGCCGGCCTGTCGGGCATTGTCAGCTCGATCATGCTGGCGCTGGGGCGGGCCCTGGGAGAGACCATGGTAGCGGCCATGCTTTCCGGCAACGCCAACCGCATCAATATCTCCCTAATGCAGCCGGGATCCACCATTACTGGCTTGATTGCCTCTCAGTTTGGCGAGGCAGGACGCTTGCAGGTTTCGGCTCTCATGTATGCCGGCGTGGTGCTGATGGTGCTGACGTTATTGGTCAACATTGTTGCCGAGATCATCATCCGCAAGTTTCAAAACTTGGAGCAGTAACTTGGGAAGCAGAAAGAAGATGAAGGAGCACTGTTATCATGTCCGACTCAGCACAGCTTGCCCCTGAGAAGGTTGACATCGACATTACTCGTGCCGCCATTGCCCCTGTCCGCAATTACACAGGCATTGTCCTAACCCTGCTGAGTGGCCTCTTTGTGGCGGTGATCATAGCTTCCCTATCTTGGGTGCTGTGGGATGTGGGCAAGGAAGGCATCCAGCGGATAAATTGGGATGTCCTCACCCAGACCCGCTACCCTGCCCCTGGCCTGGCGGAAGGGGGCTTTGGTCACGCAATTGTCGGCAATTTAATGGTGCTGGCTACGGGGGCGGCTTTGAGCTTTCCCTTCGGCATCTTGGCGGCAGTGTACTTGTCTGAATTCGGTCGCGGCACCCGCTTGGCTTATCTGGTTAAGTTTTCCTGCAATGTGCTCACGGGGGTACCGGCCATTCTCTGCGGCCTGTTTGCCTATGCTGTGGTGGTGAGGGGATCCGGCTTTTCGGCTTTCTCGGGAGGGGTGGCTTTTGGCGTGCTGATGCTGCCGATTGTCATCCGCTCCACCGAGGAGGCGTTGCTGCTGGTTTCGCCCGACATGCGCTTGGCTTCCCTTGGCCTGGGCTCAAATCGCTTTCAGACCACAATGCGCGTTGTTTTGCCGGCAGCGGCACCGGCCATCGTAACCGGGCTAATCCTGGCTTTGGCCCGAGCGGCAGGCGAGGCTGCACCTCTGCTCTTTACCGCCTTCAACAACAATTTCTGGTCTACTGATCTCTTTGGCCCGGTGGCTACCTTGCCGGTGATGGTCTACTTTTTCTCCATCATTCCCTACAGGGTGCAGCAGGAGCTGGCTTGGGCGGGCGCTTTGGTTTTGTTAGCCATTGTTTTGGCGGCCAGCTTGACCGCTCGCTTTTTGGTGTACAAGACCAGGAAATAGCCTGAGGATTCTCAACAAAGTCTTGAATCGAACTCTTCGTCGAACTCTAGCTCTTTTTGTGAGTGCTGCCATGCAAACTCAATCTCTTAACCAGACCTCTTACGTTTTCAGGACCGAGAACCTGAATGTCTACTATGGCTCCAATCTGGCGGTAAAAAATGTTACTCTGGACATCCCAGCCCGACAGATTACTGCGTTTATCGGCCCTTCCGGCTGTGGCAAAAGCACGATCCTACGTTGCTTCAACCGCACCAACGATTTGATCCCCGGTGCTCGTGTAGAGGGCAAGCTCACCTACCACGGCAAGGATCTCTACGCCAAAGAGGTCGATCCGGTGGCGGTGCGGCGGCGTATCGGCATGGTCTTCCAAAAGCCCAATCCCTTCCCCAAAAGCATTTACGACAACGTGGCCTACGGCCCGCGGGTGCTGGGGATGAAGGTAGACTTGGACGAGGTGGTGGAAACCTCGCTGAAACGGGCTGCCCTCTGGGATGAAGTCAAAGACAAGTTGAAAGAAAATGGTCAGTCGCTGTCGGGAGGGCAGCAGCAGCGCCTGTGTATTGCCCGCGCTCTAGCGGTACAGCCGGATGTGATTTTGATGGATGAGCCCTGTTCGGCGTTGGATCCCATTTCCACCCGCCGCATTGAGGAGCTGATGAAGGAGCTGGAGGAGGAATATACCATCATCATTGTCACCCACAACATGCAGCAGGCCAGCCGCGTCTCGGATATGACGGCTTTCTTCAGCGTGGAGCTGGTGGGATCCAACCGTGTGGGCGAGCTGATTGAATTTGACAGAACTGAAGTCATCTTCAACAGCCCCACCAAGCAAGCCACAAGAGATTATGTGGAGGGCCGCTTCGGCTAATCGACCTGGCCGGACAGGGATCCTTCCCATACTGTTCTCGGCAAACCCTTTTGCAGGCAATTTCTGCCGATGATGGAGTCTGAAGAACCGTTGCACCCAAATACGGATACCTATGATCGTTGCCGCTCCTGACAAGCTGCAGGCTTTGCGTTCTGACTTAGAGGGTATTGAGATCATCACTGATCCGGCTCAGGTGGCCAAGTTGTCGTTGGATTTTTACCACTACAGCCCCGTGCTGAGCCGACAACTGAGCGACAAGCGGGGAGATTTGGTGGTGCGCCCCGCCGATGAGGCCGAGGTGATGCGGGTGGCAGCGGCCTGTGCCAGGCTGCGGATCCCGGTTACGGTGCGCGGTGCCGGTACCGGTAATTACGGCCAATGTATCCCGCTGGCCGGGGGTGTGATCCTGGACATGGGCAAGCTCAACCAGGTGCTTTGGGCAAAGCCGGGCTTGGCGCGGGTGCAGGCGGGGGCCAAGTTGATGGCCATCGACAAACACACCCGGGAGATGGGCTGGGAGATCCGCATGGCTCCTTCCACCTATCGCACGGCCACCATCGGGGGGTTCATTGCCGGCGGCAGCGGCGGCATTGGCTCTGTGACCTACGGCCAACTGCGGGATCGCGGCAACATCTTGGGTTTGCGGGTGGTCACCCTGGAGGAAGAGCCGCGGGTGCTGGAGCTGCGGGGAGACGAGGTGTTCCAAGTGAGCCATGCCTGGGGCCTGAATGGGATCATCACCGAGGTGGAGATTCCGCTGGCGCCTGCTTACCCTTGGGCAGAGCTGGTGGTGGCCTTTCCCCCTGAAGTGGGCTTTATGCCCTGTGCCCATTTTGGCCAGGCCCTGGGCGATGCGGATGGGATCATCAAGAAGATGATCAGCCTGCACGCTTGGCCGATCCCCAGCTACTTTGCACCGCTGCGGGGTCATTTGCCAGAAGGATCCGCTGTGGCCCTGTTGATGGTGGCCGAATGCAGCCTGGAGCCGCTGTTGGAGCTTGTCCGGGAACATGGGGGCCAAGTGGTTTACAACAAAACGGCCCAGGAGGCCAGCAAGGGGATCTCGCTGGGGGAATTTTCTTGGAACCACACCACTTTGCACTGCCGCAGCGTGGATCCCAGCCTGACTTATTTACAATCGGCTTTTCCCGCCGATCGGGAGCTGAAGCTGGTGCAGCACATGTACGAGTATTTTGGCGACGAAGTGCTGATGCACCTGGAGTGGATTCGCATCAACGGGCAAGCTACCCCTGTCGGCCTGCAAATTGTCCGCTTTACCACCGAAGAGCGTCTAAACGAGATCATGCGCTACCACGAAGAGCAGGGAGTATTTATTGCCAACCCCCACACTTTCATCATCGAAGACGGCGGGCGCAAAGTGATGGATCCGCGCCAGATTCGTTTTAAAGAAGAAGTGGATCCCTATGGCCTGCTCAATCCGGGCAAGATGCGCACCTGGCAGGAGCGCGCCTCTGCTTGAGGAATAGCAACAGTAGCACAGCAATTGGCCTTGGTCTATCTGTATTGCCCATGTTTAATCCCTGATGGATTGTCTGGGCAGGACAACACCAGTCCAAAGCTCTACAGTCAGCTAGAAATCGCAGGAGCCCCGCACTGTACCCGTAGGGTCGGTGTCGGGAGGAATGCGCTTTGATGAAGTACAATGAACTTATGAGCCAAGTCCTGACCATATCCTGTAAGCTCAAGGTGTCCCCGTCGCAAGCCGCCAAATTGGACGCGACGATGGATGCCTTTGTACAGGCATTGAACTGGGTCAACCAGAACACGCAGGAGAAGATCGTCAACGCGGTCAAGCTGCAATCCCTTTGCTACTACGAGATTCGAGCCCGGTTTGGCTTGTCCAGTAACTTGGCTCAACAGGTGTGCAGACGGGTAGCGGGTTCCCGCAAAGTGGCTAAGCAGAAAAAGCGTCCCGTCAAGGAGTTTGAGAGCGGCTTTGTTACCTACGACGCCCGTATCTTTTCGTTCCGTCAAAAAGACTGGACGGTGTCGCTCACCACGGTGGAAGGGAGAGAACGCTTTGAACTGGCCATTGGCAACTACCAGCGTGGGATGCTGGCTGGTTCCAACCCCAAATCTGCCACCCTGGTCAAGCGCAAAGATGGCTCCTACTACATCCAGATTTGCGTAGAGAAAAAACCACCCAAGCAACAAGATACCGACAAGGTGATCGGGGTGGACTTTGGAAGGACAGATATTGCCCATACGTCAGACGGGGACAACTGGAATGGACAGCAGTTGAACAGAGTCCGCGACCACTACTCCAAGCTGAGGGCGGCACTCCAACGCAAAGCCAGTAAGGGCACACGCAGTTCGCGGCGCAGATGCCGTCAACTGCTGCAACGGCTGTCTGGCAAGGAAAGACGCTTTCAGTCGCGTCAGCGTTGCGTAGCAAAAACGTGGGTCAATCATCGCATCTCCAAAGCTATTGTCTCCAGGGCAAAAGCTACCAACAGCGCTATCGCTCTGGAAGACCTGACAGGGATCCGGGAAAGAGTCAATCAACAACCCCGCAGCAAAACCGAAAGGCGCAGGGCCAACAGTTGGGCGTTCTACCAGCTACGCCAGTTTCTGGAATACAAGGCGAGAGTTGCAGGGGTTTCTCTGGTTCTTGTGCCGCCTGCCTACACGTTGCAGACCTGTCACCGGTGTTTGCACATCCATCCCGACCCTGCGCAATCCTATCGCAGTGGCAAGTCGTTCAAGTGTGGGCACTGTGGATGGGAAGGAGATGCGGACTTGAATGGTGCAAACGTAATTGCGCTCTTGGGGGCTGCCGTAAACCAGCCTAGAGGTTCGGGCCTGTTTTGTTCTCTGGTAGAGCAGAGCAGGCTCAGGGCTACTGAAAGCCCGCTCCGTACCGCTTAGCGGTCGGAGCCGGGTAGTTTACTACTGTGGGAATGCTGTCCACCGTTAAATGCTTTGTGGTGTGGACTGTCAAACTTCCGGCAGCCAGTCCTCTGCAAGCACCAACTCTGGAGAGTAGGGACAGACATCTGGAAATGTCGAGATTTCTATCCCCGTTTGCCTGGCTGCTTGGCGGCGCGCCCGTTGATAACTCTCTTCAAGTTGCTCTACCAGATAACCTTTTAGGCTAGGGCTATCTTCTATGGCCAATCCGATTTGGGTTCGCGCATCTGTAATGGAATCTAGCCAGCTATCTGAACGGCGCTGAGGTTGATATTGCCACTTGAGTAGATGCAGCAGAAGGCGAGTTAATTGACTGGCAATCCCTCGTCGTTCGCTCTTACCCAAATTCTCAACCTCTTCAATTAAGTGTGTTAGGTCAATTTCATGCCAGCGCCTTTCCCGCAATAGCCGGGTTGTTCGGTCAATCCACAAGTTAAAGTCTGCCGAGTATAGATTGCTCACAGCTTTGTCCTGCTGAAAAATAGGGTCGCGATAATTATGAAATCCAGACTACGTCCTTCTTGAGTTTACTACAATAAAACCTGTAACACCTGAGTTCTCAACCGTCTGGGAGCAGAGTCCTCTGGTGACAAACCTTATCCAGGCAACTCTTTCTATGGTCATTTCGATTTAAAGCAGGACACTGCACCCACACTTAAAGTGCACCGAGCCGGAAGGCTTTTCAAGGACTCCGTCCCGCTGGCGCGATCAGGAGCCCAGGCGTCTTACCCTAAACTGAAGCAACTATATTTGACGAATATTTGACGGAGAGTGGATGGAGAGGGTGTCCCTGTGGAGAAAGGTTCAAACAAACGCTTTAACTGCCATAGTAGTTGATGGCTAAAGCTCCCACCAGAGTAAGCTGAAAGACCAAGATCACGAAGTAGAAAATGGCGCGGGGCTTGAACAGAGTGAGCATCAAGCCTATGGCTTTCAAGTCTACTATCGGCCCAAACACCATAAAAGCCAACAGGGATCCCGGCGTGAAGGTGGCGGCAAAGGAGAGGGCGAAAAAGGCATCCACCGTCGAGCAGATGGAGATGATCCCGGCCAGGGCCATCATGATCAGGATTGAGAGCAATGCATCTTGGCCATAATCCAGCACAAACGAACGCGGGATCACCGTTTGAATCAGGGCCGCCATCGCCGAGCCCAAGATGAGCACGGATCCCAATTCGCGGATCTCCCTGGCCCAGGTCTGCAGCAGGAGAACTCCTTTTTGTCCCCTGGAGGGAGAAGGCGCAGCGGCCAGAGCAGAGCGATACACATCTTCAGCCGTTTGTAAAGTGGCCAGGGATCCGCCAGAGGCCCCTTGAGCAGGGCTCTGGGATCCAATCCAGAAGGTGCCCCCCTGCAACAACGGCGAGCGGGAGATGTTCTTCGGATCAGCTTCTTGGGAGCAATTGCGCTGCAGCTCCCGCCAGACTGACGGCTGCAACAGAGGCTGGAAATCCTTTTGCAGGCTGAAGATCAAGCCGACGACAACCGCAATGCCGAAGGAAAAGAGAACTCGGTAGATCACCAGCTCCGGCATGGAGCGAAAGGCAATCCAAGTGGAAAAGATCACCACTGGGTTAAACACCGGCGCCGCCAACAGAAAGGCCACCGCCACGTGGGGTGGGATCCCTTTGATCACCAGTTGACGGGCCACCGGCAGGTTGCCGCACTCGCACACCGGGAAAAAGAATCCTAAAGCGCCACCGGCCACCGCGCTGCCGATTTTGCCTTTGGGCAGGAAACGGGCCAACTGGGATCCCTCCACAAACACCGCCAGCAGCCCCGACAGAAACACCCCTAGCAGCAGAAATGGCATGGCCTGCACCACAAGGCTCAGAAACAGGGTGAACCCGTCTCGCCAAAGGGGAGAGTCTAAAAGGCTCAACACACCGCCTCACGCACAATTTGGGCCTTACTGAGTTTGGATCTCGGCCCAGCGCCCTGTCAAACGGCTCTCAACCCCGCTCTTCTATAGGGATGTAGCGTTGCTGGCGTTCACCTGTGTACACCTGGGTGGGTCGGAAAAGCCGATTATCGGACAACTGCTCCCGCCAATGGGCCAGCCAACCCGCCGCTCGGGCAATGGCAAACACCGGTGTAAACAAATCTTCTGGGATCCCCAGCTTGGCGTAGACCAACCCTGAGTAGAAGTCCACATTCGGGTAGATCCCCTTCGGCCCTAGCAACTCCTCACACACCCGCTCCACCTCCAGGGCAATGTCGTAGTACTTGTCGTGGCCGTAGCGCTCAAATAGCTCTTCGGCCAGCCGCTGCAGGATAGTGGCCCGCGGATCCTTCACCTTGTAGACTCGGTGCCCCATGCCCATGATGCGCTGTTTTTTGGCCAGTTTCTCCTCGATAAACGAGCGCACATTTTCCACCGAGCCAATTTGCCGCAGCAGCATCATCACCTGTTGGTTGGCACCCCCGTGCAACAGCCCCGAAAGGGTACCCACCGCCGTGGCCAGGCTGCTGTAAGGGTTAGCCAGCGTGGAAGCGCTCACCAGAAGGGCAAACGTAGAGGCATTGACCGTGTGCTCGGCGTGCAGGATCAGGCAGATGTCAAAAATGCGGGCCAACCAGGGATCCGGCTTCTTGCCCGAGAGCATGTATAGGAAATTGGCAGCATGATCCAGGTTGTCGTCCGGGGGAATGGGATCATTGCCCTGTCGCATCTGGTGGAACATGGCCACCATGGTCGGCAGCTTGGAGAGCAAGCGGGTGACGGTGCCGAATACATAGTCGGGATCCATCTCCCGCAGCGGGTAAAACAGCCCCAAGCCCGCCACACAGGTTTGCAGAGCATCCATCGGGTGGCCCGACTCTGGAAACGACTTGATCATGTCGCGGATGCGGTATTTCACCCGTCGATGACTGCGGATTGCCTGATCAAAGTTGTCCAGCTCCGATTGGGTCGGCAGCTTTCCAAAGATCAGCAAGTAGGCTGTCTCCAGAAAGGTACTGTGGGCGGTCAATTCCTCGATGGGGATGCCCCGATATTCCAGGATCCCCGCCTGGCCATCCACAAAACTAATGTTGGAGCGTGTGGCCGGAACGCCTTCCAAGCCTGGTCTGTATTCGCCATCCGCCATGGTCGGATCCTTAGAGCAAGTATTTCCTAGATAATGATGAATCAAGGGTTGCCAAAGGTGCCTGGAACCCAACCCCTTGTTCCTCTTGGGCAGCACTGACCCCGCTTTGCCCCATTGACATGCTCCCTGCTCTAGAGGGCGAGGATTCCAGTTACTGGTTCCGTGACAGCACTTACCGTAAAGGACTCCGTCTCGCTTTCGCAAGAAGGTTTCCCCTCTACGACAGCGGCGCTTGTCTCCCCAGTGGTTTTCTTTTTCAAGGCGGCTTCCCCCTGCCCTAGGGTGTTGTTGCAGACAACAAAAAACTATTACAAAACTATTTATTTATTATTTGTTTGGGTTTGACCCAGTCGTTAAACCGTTGGGCTTCTGCAGCGGTTGACTACCCTGCCGCTGCCGGCAGCATAGCACAAAGCCGCTCCCTACTGCTCCGCAAGCTGTCGCGACTGCGTCAGCGAGCCGTGAGCCTTGAGGGCCCAGTTTTTGGGTAAAGCAAAGTTTGGATCCCTGCAGCCAAGTGCCGCCCTTGCCATCCTTTACAGAGAGCTGGGCTGGGATCTGCCTTCTATCTTGCAACAGCTCCCGCTGCCCGACGCAAAAATTGTTGCTATGGTGAGAACTGCGCCCGGCTTGAGGGATCTTGGCGCCTGCCGGAGCCGTGAAAGTTCGCTCCCCCGCTTGGAGATCGGCATCGATGTCCGATACTGCTCAAACTCACCTTGGCTCCAGCCCAGTGCAAGGACCGGAGTACGTGGTGCTGGGAGTGGCCACTTGCTTCCAGCAGGATCAGGAAGGTCGCCTGGTAGAGGTTTTGGTGGCCGAGCCGGTGCCTGCTGCCGATTTGGACTGCCTGGCCCAAGAACGCCGCAGCACTTCCTATGTTCTCCTCTACGCCACAACCTACGCCGAGATCGTGAACAACGGGATCCCAACTTTGCCTGCCGAGGTTTTCCCGCCAGGGGTGTTGTTGGGAGAAGACTTCGTGGAACGGGTGCAGGCAGCGGCCCGCACCTATCGCAGCAAGCCCCAGTTTCGCCATATCCCCCTGCACCAAACCTGCACTCCAGAGCGGGGGGTGTTTAAGCTCAATCACAGCGTTGATCCCCGACGGATCCTCAACGCGGTTGTGGAGGTGAAGGATGCCGACAACATCAAACAGCACCCCCACACCCATCAACGGCTCTGACTCACTGGGTTGTACGGGTCAGACGTGCCCTGGAAAGCAGGTTGAACCGCCACTCTGGGCTAGGCTTCGGGATCCCTCTACCCTTCTGGAGCAGGTACGCAGCGGTCAGGTTTGGCTGGTTAAGGGAATGGGATCCCATGGGCTGTTGCTGGAGAAAGCTCATAATTGAGACGGGGGGAGCCCAAGAGAGAAACTCGAGCGCTTGTTTCACCAAAAGACAAGCTGCTGCCGCCTCAACCCCAGCAAAAGGACGGCAAAACACTTGGTCAAAGGAATTGGTGGCTTTCCGGCTGCAACACTATCTCGCTCGGTACAGCACCAGCGGGCGCTGTAAGGGCAAAGCAGATGGCTTCCGCAGCCGTGGCAGGGCTGAGCATCTTGTCTCGTTGCACCTTCAGGCTGATGGGATCCCAGAAGGGTGAGTCGATGCCCCCGAAGTAAAACAGCGTAAATCTGACCCCAAAGCGCTTCAGCTCATCGGCCATGCACTTGCTAAACCCGACCACCCCAAACTTGGCCGCACAGTAAGCAGAGGCCATCGCCATGGGATAACGTCCAAGGACGCCGGGAAAATTGAGGATGTGGCCGGATTTTTGCTCCCGCATGGGGTTGGCAGCCAGTTGGCTGGTGTAGAAGCTGCCCTTCAGGTTGACCGCCAGCATTCGCTCCAGGTCTGCGGGGGTTAGCTGGGGAGCAGGCTTCAGGATCCCGGCCCCGGCCAGGTTAATCAGCACGTCAATGCGCCCATGCTTTTGCACCGTTTGGTTGACCAGTGCCTCTACCTGGGCATAGTCCGTCACATCAGTGGGGATCCCCAATCCAGAGGCAGCCCCCAAAGAGGCTGATTTCTCCACCAGAGCTCGCAGGGGCTCTTCTCGCCGAGCGGCCAACACCAGATGGGATCCGGCCTGAGCCAGCATGGGCACCAGGACGCTGCCGATACCACCTGTTGCCCCTGTGATCAAAATAACTGCCTGCGATAGCGGAGAAGACACGTTACGTTTCTTAAACTCTTTTTCCCATCATACACAGGGATCCCGACAAGCCAGTCACAGCCCCACTGGATCCCTCGACAGAGGTCATCTGAGCGATGGGGAAGACAGAAAGGGCTGGCACAGCCACAACCCACTGAACCCCAAAGTCAGCAGAGTGAGGGGCAGGCCAAAGCGCAGATGTTCCCCAAACGAGAGCACGTAGCCTTTTTTGGCCGCTGCCTCAACCGTGATCAGATTGGCCACCGCCCCAAATAGAGTCAAATTGCCCGCCAAAGTGGAGCCGGCAGCCAGCAACAGCCAAGCAGTGGTCTCCTGCCGAGGCAGGAACGATTGCAGCAACAGCACCGCCGGCACATTGGAGATGATGTTGGACAAAACGGCCACACTACTCAGCAGGGCAAGAGGGGATCCCGCCAGACTCTCTGCCAAGGATCCCAAGCTCATCCCCCAAGCAGTTACCAGCTCTCCCGTTGCCCGCGTCAGGATAAATAGCCCGGAAAACATCACCAGCAGATTCCAGTCCACCTGCCCCAAAAATCGCTCTGGCTTCAGCCTACGGGTAATCAACAACAGGGCCGCCGCCACCAAAGCCGATTCTGCCAAGGGAAGTCCGGCTACAAAGGCCACAAACAGCCCCCCCGTAATCACCACGCTCTTGCGCAACAGGGGCGGGTAGAGCCGCAGCGGCAGCCAAGGCACCCGAGCAAAGGGTTTCAACGAGCGCACCTCAGGGTAGTACAGCCACAGCAACCCCACTTCCAGCAGCAGCCCCACCACGGCAATGGGGGTCATCTGGGCAGCAAACTCCAGATAGCCGATCCCAGAGAAGGAGCCGATCAGGATATTCTGCGGGTTGCCGCTCAGGGTGGCGACGGATCCCAGGTTGGTGGCTGCCGCCAAGCCCAGCAGATAGGGAATCGGGTTTAACCCCAGCACCGTTGTGACCTGCAAAGTCAGGGGAGTAAACACCAGCGCCAGCGTGTCGTTGAGCAGGAAAGCCGAGAGCAGCCCGCTGCCGAACACCAGCATGATCAACAGACCAAAGGGGCTGCGGCTCACCCGAATCAAGCCCAGCAAAGCCAACTGAAAAGCCCCCCCATAGGACAAGCTGGCATTTACCACCATCATGCTCAGGAGAAACACAATCGTGGTCGGGTCAATGGCTTCCCAAGCCTGCCGTAGCGACAAGGTCCCCAAGCCAATCAACAGGGCGGATCCCACCAGGGCGATGGTGGCCCGGTTCATACGCAACCTAGGCAGGGATCCCAGTCCCAACCCGACATAGCTCAAACCCAACACCAACCAAGACAGCCCCTGCACCCCCCGATCCCTCCCGCACTTCTTTCAGGATCCCTGATGGGTTCAGCCAATGGCAAAGGCTGGAGTTGAAACAGGCCCAACATTCCCGATACTCAATAAGTCACAAATTAAGTCACAAGAACCAATCATGGTCAGAAACCTTTCGGGATAGTCCAAAAGCTCCGCTGGATCAGCGCGTTTGCCTCGGCGAGCTGCAGACCGAGCAGAGGTGGCGAGAATATCCAAGGTCTGGCCATCGTTCGTAGGATAATGGGAGCCCGCAGACATTGAGTTACCCACCGTTCACTGAGGAGTTGTCCCCTTGGTCAAAGAACGCGTAGAGGTCATCGTCCCGGCCACCACCGCCAACTTGGGGCCAGGGTTCGACTGCATCGGTGCAGCCCTAGAGCTCTACAATCACTTCCATTTTCGCGAGATCCCTTCCGGCCTCAGCATCCACTACCGCGGCAGCGACCACATCAGCCAAAGCAAGGACAACCTGGTGTACCGGGCTTTTTGCCGCGCCTTTGAGTTGCTGAGTAAGCCTGTGCCGGGGGTAGAAATCGAAATTACCCTCAACGTGCCCCTGGCGCGGGGGTTGGGCAGTTCTGCCACCGCCATTGTCGGCGGCTTACTGGGGGCCAATGCCATTGGAGCACTCAACTTAGCTCCCGAAACCCTTCTACAACTGGCTATTGCCTTGGAGGGCCACCCAGACAATGTGGTGCCCGCCCTGCAGGGCAGTTGTCAGCTTTGTGTGCAGGGACAGCAGGGGCAATGGGTGTTTTGTCCCGTGGAGTGGCATGAGAGCATTGGCATCCTGGCCGTAGTGCCCAACTTTAAGCTTTCCACCCAAGCGGCCCGCGAGATCCTGCCCAAATCCGTCAGCTTGGCGGATGCGGTTTTTTCCAGCAGCCATCTGGGCCTGCTCATTCGCAGCTTGCAGTCGGGGCGGGTGGACTGGCTGAAGGTGGCCCTGCAGGATCGGCTGCACCAGCCGGCGCGTATGGAGCTGATCACCGGGTTCAAAACGGTTCAAGCTGCAGCCATGGCTGCCGGAGCCTATGGGGTGGTGATCAGCGGAGCCGGCCCCACTCTTCTGGCCCTCTGTGCTCCCGAGAATCGGGAACGGGTGGGATCCGCGATGGTCAGCGCTTGGGCGCAGTTGGATATTGAAGCGGAGGCCAAACTGCTCAACCTGGACCGGCAGGGAGGACGGGTGGTGATCCACTCCCAGCCGTCTGGATAGGAAACTCCCTCTCCAGTCGGGGAGCTACCCTGCTGCCGGGAAGCCATCTTGCAGCAGCAACACCAAGGGCGGAAGAAATAGCCAAGCCGCCACCATCAAGGACGCCACTGCCGCCATCAACACCGCTGCCGCCGCGCAATCTTTGGCGATCTCGGCCAGGAGATGGTACTTGCTGCCCAGGGTGAGATCCACCACTGCTTCCAGAGCGGTATTCACCAGCTCCAGCGCCATCACCAAACCGCTGGTTAGGCTAATCACGGCCATTTCCAGGGCGCTCAGCTGCAGGCCCAGCCCAAGGCCAAAGGCCATCACCGCCATCACCATGTGAATGCGCAAGTTGCGCTGGGTGCGGATGGCATAGACCAAGCCCTTGCCCGCGTAGTAGAAACTTTTGCCCAAGTTGTCGGCCACTTGCCAAGAGGGGGGGCGTCGCCAGGGATCCCTTCCCAAAGGCTCGGCACTGGCTGCCCGATCCGCCTCAGATGGCTGCGCTGGGTCTCTGGAATGGACGCGCCGCCGGAACACCGCCAGGCGAGAACGCTCCGGCAACCGACTAGGGCTGTTGGCCATGGGCCACCTCCCCATCCAGTTGGATGGCTGCGAGCAACTGTCGCTGTTGCTGCAACATGCGCTGTAGGGACAGTTCATCCGGGTGATCCCACCCCAGCAGATGGAGCAACCCGTGGCTGGCCAACCAGGCCAACTCTTGCGAAAGACGATGCCCCTGCGCTTTGGCCTGTGCGCGGGCGGTGGGCACCGAAATCACAATATCCCCCAGCAGGCGTACCCCCGTTACGTCTTGGATCTCAAAGGGGGCAAACATCTCCTGCGCGGCAAAGGCCAACACATCGGTGGGCTCGTCGAGATGGCGAAACTCGCGGTTGAGCTGGCGGATGTGTTCATCGGAAGTGAGGCAAAGGCTGAGCTCGCATGGCTCCTGGACTCCCAGCTCTTTCAGCCAGATCTCGAACCAATGACGCCAAGTGGCTTCTTCAATCGGGCTTGGGATGTTGAATTGCAGATAGAGATCTAAAAATCCATCCATGCGGGCCTCACTCACACCACGCCCCTTATTCTACTGGTTTGCCCAGATTGGGCCAGGTTTTGCTTCTTTGCTCTGCCAGCTGTTTCAGCGCCTGTCGTAGTCGATTCTCCAGCTCATGGCAGCCCGAATGCAAATCCTCTGGCGGGAACAGATCTCCGGCAACGCCGACCGCCCAGGCCCCTGCTTGCAGGTATTCCGCTGCCCCGGCCAAGGTGACTCCCCCTGTGGGGATCAACGGCAGGGATCCCAGCACCGATTGTAGATGGCGCAGGTAGCGGGATCCCCCCATGCTCTCCACCGGAAACACCTTCACTGCCGTTGCCCCCGCCTGCCACGCCCTCCAGATCTCGCTGGGGGTGAGGGCACCGGGCACGATGGGCAGCCCTACTTCCCGACCCCAACGGATGACTTGCTCATCGGTGAAGGGGCAAACGCAAAACTGGGCTCCTGCCTGCCAAGCCTGCTCCGCCACCTGCCGATCGAGAACAGTGCCCACCCCTATCCAACACTGCGGGTGGTCTTGCCGCAGTTGGGCAATCAGCTCCAGGTATTGGGGAACTTGCGTGGTGATTTCAATGTGGCGGATCCCGGCCCGGATGGCCAGCATGGATCCCTCTAGGGCCTGGGCTGGGCTGGCACAGGGGCGGATCACCGCGATCAGCGGCTGCTGCCACAGATGGAGTAACCAGGGGTGCTGTGACCCTTTTCTGAAACTGCACTCAGCATCCTCGAATGCCATTTGTAGGAAAATACCCGCTCAGTGTTTTGCAGTTGCTTGGGTTTAGCTTAAGTTTAATTGCAATCCAAAAACGAAAAAGTCAGCCTGCCAATGAAATAATGACAAATCATAAAGCCTAAACGTCTTTTCTTTCAAGGGAAAGCCTAGCAGATGACTCAGGAACAAGCAAAGCCGGTGTTTTATAGGGGCAACTGTTTGCGCGTTCGTGGCCTTTGCCGGAGTGTTTGCTTTTCCCAGCTTTTCACGGCGTTGCTGGTTCCTGCTCTGGCCTTGTTGTCTCCCTAACCGGTGCTGAACTCAGCAGAGAAGAGGAGGAAGATTCCTCAAACCAAAGGTGCCGCAAGGTATCCCGTCTGTGTGAGGCAACTTTTTGGTTGGCCTTCTAAGCGTGAGGTTTGCCAGCAGGTGAGCGGCCAGTTTATCGTCATTTCCTAGTTTTTCTAGTCCGTTGAGGTTGCTGCCGCTTGAGTTGCATGCCGTCAGGCCTGTGGGATCCGGAGGTGGAGTCGCTACTGTCTGGCTCTTCTGTTGCTGTTCGGAGTAGCCCTAAATAGCCAGCTCAGGCCCGATTCAGATCCGTGGGGATCTTTGTATCCTTAGGGTCGATGGGTCAGTCGCAGAGGGTGTGAGGAGTGACGAGTCTGAGTCGTGGGGCACGCAGACTGAAAGTGTGGGTGATGCTTGGATTGCTCACCCTCTTGCTGTTGGGGGGACTGGGGGGGGTTGCCCCGTCTCAGGCGCAGAATGTCAACCAATTGCAACAGCGGCAGCAGCAGATCCAGCAACAAATCCAGAGCACTCAGCGCCGCTTGGGAGAACTGCGCCAAGCAGAAGAAGAAGCCCGCCGCCGCATGGGATCCCTGCAGCAAAACATTCGACAGACCGAATCCAGCCTTCGCGACAATCAGTATCGTCTGGAACAAGCCCAGAAAGCCCTGGAGCAAGCTCAAAAGGAGCTGCAGGAGCTGGAAGACCGCCTGAGACGGCAGCAACAGGGCACGGCTGCCCGTTTGCGCTACATGCAGCGACAGGGGGCCGAACATTGGTGGGCTTTGCTGCTCACCAGCCGTGACTTGAACGAGTTTTTTGACCGCCGCCACCAACTGCAACTGTTGATCGAGGCGGATCGGCAGTTGATCCAAGAGCTGCAAGCAATGGCCAAGGAGGTGGATCAACAGCGCATTGCTCTGGAGATGCAGCGCAACGAGATTTCCTTGATTTTGCAGGAGCTGGCCGCCCAGAAGAATCAACTGCAGCAGCAGGCTGCCGCCCAAGAGCAACTGGTGGGCCGCTTGGCCAACGAACGCGCGGCCTATGAAGCAGCCCAACGGCGGCTGGAAGCCGATTCCCAACAGTTGACTCTCCTCATCCAGCAACTGATCGCCCAGCAGGCCCAACAGCAAGGGGGCAGGGATCCCGTTCAAGGGACGGGCCGATTCATCGCTCCGGTGCGCGGGCCGATCACCAGTGGCTTTGGCTGGCGGGTTCACCCCATCTACCGCAGTCGCCGCTTTCATGCGGGGATCGATTTTGGTGTGCCCACCGGCACTGCGGTGAGAGCCTCCGACCGGGGCACCGTCATCTACGCCGGCTGGTACGGCGGCTATGGCTACACGGTGATTGTGAATCACGGGGGCGGCATCACCACCCTGTACGCCCACAACAGCCGCGTTGCCGTTGGGGTAGGCCAGCAGGTACAGCGGGGGCAAGCAATTGCTGCTTCCGGCTCCACCGGCCTCTCCACCGGGCCCCATGTTCACTTTGAAGTGCGCGTCAATGGCCAACCGGTGGATCCCCGCCGCTACCTGTGAAGCAAAGCCTCCGTCGGCAACAGCTTCAGGGATCCCGCCTGCAATGTCCACCGCACATCGGCAATGGAGGACAGCTCCTCCGGGTCGTGGGAAACCACCAACACCGTCCAGGTGGACTTTAGCCGAGCCAACAGCTCGATCAACTGCCGTCGCACCGACCAATCCAATCCTGCCGTCGGCTCATCCAGCAACAGCAAAAACGGGCCACGGATCAACTGGACGGCCAGGGCCAAGCGCCGCTGTTGCCCGCCGCTGAGGCGGTTTGGGGAGGTATGTAGAGGGATCCCTTCCAATCCCACCTGTCTGAGGGCGTTTTCGATCTCTTTTCTCTGTAGCTCTGGATAACCAAAGCGCATTTCCTCCAGCACCGTCAAGCCGCAAAAGTGGCGCTCTGGAAACTGAAACACCAACCCCGCCATGCTGCGCAAGCGGTTGGGGGAAAGTTCTGCCCCTCCCCAGGTAATCCGTCCTTGGGTGGGCCGCGCCAAGCCAGCCAAAATCTCCAGCAGGGTGCTCTTGCCCGCCCCACTTTTGCCCACGATCAGCCCCAACTGGTTCAGGCCCAACTCAAAGGAAAGATCGTTGAGAATGGGCTGGGAAACGCCTGCCGGATGGTAGGAAAGATGCTGAACTTGCAACATGGGGGGCAAAAGAGGGGGATGCTGTCGTTATTTTGGCACCGGAAGATCCCCGCGCGACAGCTATGGCCCTTCTTCAGCGGGAAGGTCGAAGCTTGGGAAACACCTCTATCCGGAGGAGCAGATTAAGCTAGCCTGAAGGTAGGGTAAATTATCGCTCTGGTTATCCTGATGGCGCAGCCTTCTTCTGCAGATTCTCCTTCGGTTGGGGCGGGATCCCCCCCCCAGCTGAGTTACACCCGCCTGGCCATGCGCAACATGGTGCGCAAAGGCAAGACTTCCCTGCTTCACTTCACCCTGACAGCGGTGGGGTTGGTGGCCCTGCTGGTGGGGCTGGCCTACCTGTTTCACTAAGTTTTCACTGAGTTCCGCGAGAGTGTCCTGGCTATACCCTCTTGCAGTTGTTCCTAGGGCGGGAAAGCCACACCCTGAAAGGTCTTTCTTGTTACACTCCATGTCGCTTCTTAAGCTTTTCCCAAGATTAGGTGTTAGGAAGGAACAAGCAGCAATGGCTCCTACGGTTGGACCTACGGTCCGCTTCCGCGAACGAGCGCACGGCAATCCCGGCTGCTGAAACGCCAACCTTTGGCTTTAATGCTACGCAATGTGCTCCGCACCACTAACGTGAACGCTAACGCGACTGGACTTTGGCCTATGCAGACTTCGCCAGACCTCACCTCCGCTCGTTCTGTCATTCGCCTGCTGTTGTTTGCCAAGAGTCGAGCTGTCGTTGCCGAACTTGAGGAACATCTGCGCCAGCACATCCAGGGGTTGCCCGGCCAATACCCTGCCCAACTGGAAGTGGTGCCGCTGGAGGAGCACCCCTACCTGGCGGAGCATTACAAGCTGGTGGTGACCCCGGCTCTGGTCAAGGCTGAACCCTTGCCTGCTCAGGTTTTGGCAGGCGAAGACTTGGCGACGCAGTTGGAAGTGTGGTGGCCCCGTTGGCAAGGCCAGGCGGCTTTGGCCTCCGGCCGAGTAACGCGAATGGCTTCCCATGGACCTACGGTCCGCTTCCGCGAACAAGAGGGGGCAGGACGGCATCCCACCTCCCCTCCAACCACTGAGGCACTGTTGCAAATGTCGGAAGAGGTGTTTTTGCTGCGGCAGGAGCGGGCCCAATTGCGGGAGCAGTTGGACTTCAAAGATCGCGTTCTGGCCATGCTGGTGCATGATTTGCGCAGTCCCCTGACGGCCACGGCTCTGGCGGTCGAAACCCTGCAGCAGGGGCGCGAGGGATCCCTGGACAAAGCGCTGGAACGGCAGTTGTTCGACCACGCGCGCCAGCAACTGCGCAAGATGGACAGCATGATCACCGATATCCTGGAGTCGGCCCGTGGCGCTGCCTCGGAGCTGAGAATTCGAGCCGTAGAAACCCAGTTGCCCGGCTTGTGTCAGGCGGTGATCGAGGAGCTATGGCCGCGCATTCAAGGCAAGCGGCTGCAGTTTCAAGCGGATATTCCCGTGGATCTGCCCTCTGTTCACGTGGATCCCGACAAGATCCGCCAAGTTCTGTTCAACCTGCTGGACAACGCCATCAAGTACACCCCCGCTGGGGGATCCATCCGCCTCGATGTCCTCCATCGCACCAGCCAAAAGGTGCAGGTGACCGTCAGCGATACCGGCCCTGGGATCCCGGAAGCCGACCAAGAGAGCATCTTCTCCGATTCTGTCCGTCTGTCTCGGGATCAACAGCAGGAGGGCTATGGCATCGGCCTTTCCCTCTGCCGACGGATCGTGCGCGCTCACTACGGCCAGATTTGGGTGGAGTCTTCCTTGGGCAAAGGCAGCAGCTTTCATTTCACTTTGCCCGTGTATCGGCTCTGCAAGGGCTAGCCGGGAGCTGGCTCCCCATGGGTGTGAGCCCCCTCAGAGAGAACAGATCTGACGGTTTTCCTGGACTTGGCAAAAGCGCTCCGCGCCGCTTCCGCGACTATTCCCAGCCCTTCTTCCAGAGGGAAAGGGGGGTCACGGATCAACCTAAGTTTTTAAAACGACTCCGAGTGGATGCTCTGGCAACAGGGACTCATCCTGCCTTTGGCGGGGTTGTTGCTAGGCTTCGTGTCGCGAGGACGGTTTGATGGGCGTTTTGCAATCTAGGTCAGGGCAGGTTGGCCAATTTGTGGGTTTAATGTGGGTTTAATTAAGCCAAGCTCACCGGAGTGGAGTCGGTGAAACTGCCAGCAGTGTCTGTCAGAAGTATGGTGTTAAGGCAATCGTTCTTATGACCAGAGCAAGGGAGAGGAAAGGCACCGATCCATCCGCGCTAGCGGGCCGTAGGCCTTTGCCAGAGAAGTCGCGGGATCCCCGCCGCCCCTCACAACCTGCCAAGGATACCGTCCCACCTCCGGCGGAGTCAAAGCTGCGAACAGGTTCTGGTCGCCTGCTTCCTGCCCCTAGGGGATCCCTATTGGTTTCCCGTCCTCAACCGCTGCGTCTTGCCCGCCAGAAAGCCATTGCTCGTCTGCGCCAACGGGCTGCCCGGCCTCGCCGCTTGAGACGTTCTCCCTCTCTTGGCCAAGTATTGCTCAGGGGACTGAGCTTAAGTCTCATCCTGGGCCTGACGATGGCGGGCCTCTCGCAACTGCTGCAATCGACCACCGCTGGCCGGATAGAACAGGCCACGACGCAGCTTGGGGATCCTCCCCCGCCGGCATTGCCAAGTGACATTCTGCCGGGAGAAGCGATCCCGGCTTTGCAGGAGCGCTTGGCCGCTTTGGCCGACCAACCGGGTTTGACGGCAGGAGCCCTGTTTTGGGAGGTGGAAACCGGCGCCTTTGCCGGGGTTAGGCCGGATCAGGCTTTTCCTGCCGCCAGTGTGATTAAGATCCCCATTCTCTTGGCTTTTTTCCAGGCTGTGGAAACCGGGCAGGTGCGGCTGGATGAGAGGCTCACCCTGCGGGAAGATCTCAAGGGAGGGGGGGCAGGCGTGCTGCAAACCCGACCCCTCGGATCCCAGGTTTCTGCTTTGGAAGCGGCCACTCTGATGAGCACCCTCAGCGACAACTTCGCCACCAATCTGATCATCGATCGCCTGGGTGGGCAGGAGGCTCTCAACCAAAAATTTCGCCAGTGGGGGCTACAACACACGCAAATTTCATGGTGGCTACCGGATCTGGAAGGCACCAACACCAGCAGCCCGCGCGACATGGTTTGGCTGCTCAGCCAGGTGGAACAGGGGCGCATGCTCAGCCGCCGCAGCCGCGACCGTTTTCTGGACATTCTCTGGCGCACCCAACGGCCCTCCTATTTCCGGCCCAACTTGGGTCAAGAGGTGCGCATTGCCCACAAAACGGGAACCTTGAGCTCCGTGGTGGGGGATGCCGGGATCCTGGATTTACCCAACGGGCGGCGCTATGTGGCGGCGGTGTGGGTGAAGCGAGAAACCCCCAACGACCCCAGAGCCGAAGGGCTGATCGCCAGCCTGTCGCAAGCAGCCTACGAGTTCTGGTCTGCTCCCGAGGATCCAACGGCCAAGGACTCCATGGGCAGCCTGGAACGCTAAGTCTTCCACTCCACAAATCTTTCCATATTGCTACGCAACGCTTACGCGAACGCAGTAGCAGTGCGGAGCACTATTCCAGGCAGAGCGCAAATGCCAGAGTGGAGAAACAGGCGTTGAGGGAAAAAGATGGGGCACCTGGTCAGCATCAACCCCGCCACCGGAGAGGAATTGGCTCGCTACCCCGTTTTCGACGCTGAGCAGATCCAGAGCTGTATCGCCCAAGCCCACGAGCGGTTTCAGAGCTATCGTCGGATCCCGTTTGCTCAACGATCCGCCTGGCTGAAGCGGGTGGCAGGGATCCTGGAGGAGCGCAAAGCGGAGTTTGGCCGCCTAATCAGCCTGGAGATGGGCAAAACCTTGGCCTCTGCCGTTGCGGAAGTGGAAAAATCCGCTTGGGTTTGTCGCTACTATGCCGAGGAGGCAGAGGGATTCTTGGCCGAGCGCTCCATATTGCTACGCAACGCTTACGCGAACGCCAGCGATGCCAGCCGCAGCGGGATCCGCTACCAGCCGCTGGGGGTGATTTTGGCGGTGATGCCCTGGAACTTTCCCTTTTGGCAGGTGTTTCGCTGTGCAGCCCCGGCCCTGATGGCGGGCAATACCCTCTTGCTGAAACATGCTTCCAACGTGCCCCAATCGGCTTTGACCCTAGAGCAGATCTTTCGGGAGGGGGGATTTCCGCCAGGGGTCTTTCAAACCCTGCTGATCACAGCAGCCCAGGTGGCAGAGGTGGTGGCGGATGAACGGGTGCGGGGGGCCGCCCTCACCGGCAGCGAAGCCGCCGGCTCCAGCCTGGCCCGTTTGGCCGGTCAATATCTGAAAAAAACGGTGTTGGAACTGGGAGGGAGCGATCCCTTCATCGTGCTGCCCAGCGCCGATCTGGAGGCAGCAGTCGCCACAGCGGTCACGGCCCGTCTGATCAACAACGGCCAATCCTGCATTGCCGCCAAACGATTTATCCTACACAGGGCTATCGCCGAACCTTTCACGGCTGCCATGACGGAGCGATTTCGCCAGCTCAAGGTGGGGGATCCCTTGGATCCGCAAACGGACGTGGGGCCTCTGGCTACCCCCAGCATCCTGCAAGAGGTGGACGGACAGGTGCAGGCTTTGGTGCAAGCAGGAGCCAAAGTCCATATCGGCGGATCCCCCTTGGGAGGAAATTTTTACCCGCCCACGATCCTGAGCGACATCCCCCCGGATCATCCGGTGGCCCACCAGGAGGTGTTCGGGCCGGTGGCGCTGCTGTTCACCGTCCCGGATGTGTCGGCAGCCATTGAGCTGGCCAACAACACGCCCTTTGGCCTGGGCGCCAGCGCCTGGACAACCGATCCAGAGGAACAAGAGCGCCTGCTGGAGGAGCTGGAGGCGGGATCCGTATTCATCAATGGTCTGGTCAAGTCCGACCCGCGCCTTCCCTTCGGTGGCATCAAACGCTCAGGATATGGACGGGAACTGAGCCGGGAAGGGATCCTGGAATTTGTAAATGTCAAAACCATTTGGGTGAAGTGATGGCGGAGACTCCTCAAAGGGATCCCCAGCCGGCGACGGATCCTGTAATCAAGCTGGATCAATTCCTCAAGCTGGCGGGGGTTGTTCCCACCGGCGGGCAGGCCAAGCAGCTCATCCAAGCGGGGCAAGTGCGGGTGAATGGTGAGGTGGAAACCCGGCGGGGACGCAAGCTGCGCCCTGGGGATGAGGTGGCCGTGGGAGGTGGAGTTTGGCGAGTGCGCCTGGATAAGACCCCAAAGTCAGACCAGTGAACGGGTCAGTGCAACCGGATCAAAAGAAGCATGGCCAAGGCCCCGATTCCCCCTGCCACCGCAAACTGCCACTCCAGCCCCCACAGCAGGCAGGCAACTCCGGCCAGGATCTGGATCCCACCGGTGATCCAGTAGGGGAGACGCGGCGGATCCACCAAGCCGTTGAGCCAGTGGCCCAGCCCCATTTGCCACAGCCAAAACACCCCCAGGTATGGGCTCAAAGCTGCCAAAGGGGTACGCCCGACAAAGGGCAGCACCGAGAGGATCATGCCCTGGGCGATCACCAACGTCCACACCAAACCCACAAAGTAGAGGTGGGCCAGTCCGGCTGTTCGAAACTCCGGCAAGCTAGTCTGCCGCACCATGTAGCCCAAGCCAACCAGGGAAATCACCAGCCACAGCCAGTTGATGTTGGCCTCTTGGTGAAACTGGGTGGCAGCAAACCCAATCCCCAAAAGGACGGCCCAAACCAGGTACACCCGCCGACAAATGTTCCAGAAGGGAAGAGGGGATCCCAGGGGTTCCATTTGCATGGCCTTCACCTAATCGACGACGACAATGCGGCCCACCATGCTGGGGTGGATATCGCAGAAATATTCCTGGATCCCAGCTACTTCGAACACCACCGCTTTGCTCTCGTTGCGACTTAGCCGTCCCGTCCCTTGAAACTGCGCTCCCTCCACAGGAGTAGCCGTGTGGGGGGTGGAATCCAGGTTGGTGAAGGTCACCTTGCCCCCCCGCTTGAGGGTAACCTCCGAGGGCAGGTATTGAAACCCGCGAATGATCACCTCTGCTGCCGCCGTTGCCTCGACAGGATCTCGCCCCGCAACAGAGCTGGCTTGTCGCCACCGATCCACAGCCAAGATAGCCCCCACATTGAGCAGGGATCCCAGTCCACTGAGCAACAGCAACCGCCGCGTCATTGGCATAGGGCTTTCTCCACACAGGTTTAGGAAGAGAGCAAAGGCTGAGGCGCTCAGAAGAAGGCGATTGCGACAGCAGTGCAGAGCACTTGGATCTCCAAGCCCCAAGTCCTACAGAGGACGTTGGAAGGCTTTGCAGATCATCGCCTCATCGCCGGCAGGGGTTACCAACAGCTCTACACCTTCAGGATCCAGCGCTCCCGAGTCTCGGCGCTGACAAAGGGGGCAGGCACCACCAGAATGCTGGGATCAAGGCTGTGGAACACGGCCCGGATTGCAGTGGCATGGGCAACTTCGTTGGGGCCAATGGTGCTGGCGGCAGCCACCAGGTCTTTGTTGGAAAGCTGGGTAAAGGCATCGTTGTAGGCTAGGGCCGCATCAAACTCCAGAGCTAGGGCCAGCTTGGCAATGTTGGCATCGGAGTCGAGATTGCCTTCTTTGTTGTCGATGTAGGTGGAAAGGTCGTAGCTATCCCGGGCCCGAGAGGGGATCCCCCCCAGTTGCCGCACGGCACCCGCCAGCAGATCCCGATGCTGCTCGTGATCCTTCAGGTTCTTGGTGGCCACTTCCAACACGATCTTGCCCACCTCGGTGTTGCTCAACTTGCCGGCAGCGGTTTTGTAGGCCCAGATTGCCTGCTGTTCCAAGTCAATGGCCGCGTTGAGAATGGCAATATCAGCAGTGTTGGACTGAGCGGCACCGGGCAGGCTGCGCAACCCAATTGCTCCACCCACTCCCGCCAGCAAACCAGCCAACAACAAGCTGCGGCGGGAAGTTGCAGGGCTGGGATCCCATTCGGCGGCCAAGTGAGGCAGAGCGAAGGGAGTCTTCGAAGTTTTCATCTCAAGTCTCCTGTCTCGAAAGATGGCAACCAACCTTCAGGGGCTTGCTCTGGGTCGGGCAATTCCCTCTGGCCTGGTCTGATGGAGATACGCCGTGGATGCCGCCGCGGATGCCTGAGGGAAGAGATTTTCGTGGTCAAATAGCCATGAAATGCCTCCTCGAACTCCCCTCTCCCTCTGGGAGAAGGTCCGGGCTATCTTAAAAGCGTGTCCAACGGCTCCAGTGGGGGCCAGCATTCGGTCGGTAGTGTCGTTATCCATCCATGCGATTCTGGGCGTGAACTTACACATTGCTCTGCCGGAGGCCAGCCTACAGAGCTACGCCACCTGGATTGAGGCGCGTATTCGGGAGGGTCAGGGCGCTCAAGTGGTCACCTGCAACCCGGAAATGATCATGCAGGCGCAGCGGGATCCCGCCTTTGCCCAGGTGCTGCAGGCAGCAGAGCTGGTGATCCCCGATGGCATTGGGGTGGTGTGGGCCCTGCGGCGGCAGGGGATCCGCGTCCAGCGGGTGCCGGGGATCGAGCTGGCAGAAACCCTGATCCCGTTGGCGGCAGAACGGGGGTGGCGCTTGGCCCTGGTGGGGGGAAGGCCGGAAGTCAACCGGGCAGCAATTCGATATTGGCAAGCCCAGTGTCCTGCTTTGGCCCTCTGGGGCTACCACGGCTACTTCTCTAGCGAGGAAGAAAAAGAGCTTCTGCAAGCTCTCCAGGAATTTCGACCGCAACTGGTGTGGGTGGGGCTGGGATCCCCGCGGCAGGAGCTGTGGATCCAAAAGTGGCGTCCCCTCTTGCCCCAAGCCATCTGGATGGGGGTGGGGGGCAGCTTGGACATTTGGGCCGGCCAAAAACGGCGAGCGCCCCGTTGGTGGCGTGACCATCACCTGGAATGGTTGTATCGTCTCTATCAGGAACCCTGGCGCTGGCGACGCATGTTAGCTCTGCCCAGCTTTGTCTGGCGAGTGCTGTGGGATCCCTCTTCTCGTTTGCGCCCCTAGTCTGCCGGCGCTCCCTCGTTCTTCTCTCTGTAGGCGCTTGCCATGATGATCGGTCAGCACATCGGCTATCCTCCTCGCTTACACCGTTGGGCGGGTACGGCTCCGACCCCTCATCCCCCTGCCCCAGCCCATCCAGAGGCCACCCTGGGCTTTTACGGCAGCACCCAATCCGGATCCCTGCAAGCCCCGGCCAGCATGGTGTCCTTGCGGGGCGTGAGCAAGGTCTTTCCCAACGGCAACTTAATTTTTCAGGATGTGAACTTGGAGGTGCGCCGCGGCGAGTTTGTGTTCGTAACTGGGGTCTCCGGGGCGGGCAAGTCCACCCTGCTGCGGCTACTCTACGGGGCGGAACAGGCCACCGAGGGCACGGTCATCGTCGATCAAGTCTGTCTCTTTTCTTCTGAAGGGCGGCGGCGACCCTACCGCATCCCACCGCGTCCGCTGGCCATGTTGCGGCGGCGCTTGGGGGTGGTTTTCCAAGATTATCGCCTTCTGGCCAACCGCACCCTGGCAGAAAATGTGGCCTTCGTGCTGCGCGCCCAAGGGCTGTCCCCCGCAGAAATCCGCCGTCGCATCGGGCCGACCCTAAAGATGGTGGGGCTGACCGAAAAGCGAGATCACTTTCCCCATGAGCTTTCGGGGGGGGAACAGCAGCGCCTTAGCCTGGCCCGGGCCATTGTCAACATGCCGGTGCTGCTGCTGGCGGACGAGCCAACAGGAAACCTAGATCCGGAAAACTCCCTCTTGGTTCTCCAGATTTTGGAGCGGCTCAATTCCTTTGGGGTGACCGTCATCATGACCAGCCATGACCCCTATCTGGTGGAGCGGGCCGGCCACCGGGTGGTGCGCATGGAGGGAGGGCGCCTGTATGATCTGCGCTGAGGGCTGCCGGGATCCCTACTTTGCTCTTCACAAGCTTTTTGAGATCCCGGAGAGCAGCTTTGCCGGTTGCATCAGCAGACCGTAGGCCCTAAGCCAGCCGCATCAGCACAACAGCGGCACCGCCCGCGGCGACTTGTCAAGCCAGCCCGACCAGTTACATCAGCGGGTCGTGGGCCTTACTCGCGCAGACCCTCAGGTTGGGTTTCCAGAAGCTCCTCCCCTAGCTGATGAGCGGCAGCCACCATATTTTTCAGTGCGGGGATCACCTCCTCCCAGCGGCGGGTCTTGAGGCCACAATCGGGATTAACCCAAGTTTGCTCCACAGGCAAGTGGGCCAGTCCTGTGCGCAGCTGCTGCAGGATTTGCTCAACGCTCGGCACCGCAGGGCTGTGGACATCGTAAACGCCGTTGCCCACCTGGTGACGATACCCAGCCTGGGCAATTTGCAGCAGGGTTTTGTTGTTGCTGCGGCTGTTTTCAATGGAAAGCACGTCGGCATCCAGCCGCTCAATGTGCTCGATGATGTCCCCAAACTCTGAGTAGCACATGTGGGTGTGAATCTGGGTTTCCGGCTTGGCCCCGCCGGTAGCTAGGCGAAAGGCATCCACTGCCCAGCTGAGGTATTCTGGCCAGCGTTCTTTTTTCAGAGGTAGCCCCTCCCGCAGTGCCGGCTCATCCACTTGCACCATCACCGCTCCAGCCGCTTCCAGATCTGCCACTTCGGCTCTCAAGGCCAGGGCAATCTGCAAAGCCTGCTCCCGCCGGGGAATATCAACACGGGGAAAGGACCAGTTGAGCATAGTCACTGGCCCCGTGAGCATGCCTTTCACCGGCTTTTGGGTGTGGGACTGGGCTACTTGGAATTCCCGCACTGTCATGGGTTGGGGGCGAACCACGTCGCCGTAGAGAATGGGAGGGCGCACGCAGCGGCTGCCGTAACTCTGCACCCAGCCGTGTTCAGTGAAGGCAAAGCCTTCCAGCTTCTGGGCAAAGTACTCCACCATGTCGGTGCGCTCAAATTCCCCATGCACCAACACATCCAGGCCAATCTCTTCTTGAATGCGGATGCACTTGGCAATCTCAGCGTCAATGGCTGCTTCGTACTCCGCCTGCGAAACCTCCCCTCTTTTGTACTTAGCTCGCCACTGCCGCACCTCTGGAGTTTGGGGGAAGGAGCCAATGGTGGTGGTGGGCAAAGGTGGTAGCTGAACCTGCCGACTTAGGCGCTGCTCGTAGGGCAGGAATCGCTCGAAGTCCTGGAGCTTGAGGTTGGCCAAAGCCTGGCGCACTTGGGGGTTGGGGGGGCTAAACTGCGCAAAGCTCTGCCATTGCTGCTGGATTTCCGCCTGCTGGGCAGCAGTGTCTTCGCCGTTGAGGGCTCGCGCCAGGAGAGCTACTTCGGCCAGCTTCTGTTCGGCAAAGCTGAGGATATTTCTGAGGGGTTCCGGCAACTGGGCTTCCAGAGCAGCGTCGTGGGGCACAAATTGCAACGAAGCGGAAGGCTGCACCCGTAGGTTGGGAGCTACCCCCTGCAGCTCCCGCAGGCTGGCCAAGACGGTCTCAGGCTGAACCTTCCAGACATTCCGAGCGTCCACTACGCCAGCACCTAGGATCTGGTCAGCCGGAAAGCCATAGGTTCTTACCAGATCCAGGGTGTGGCCACGGGTAAAGTCAAGGCTAATGCCGGCCACCGGCAGTTGCACCACCCAGGGGTAAGTCTCCCCCAGGTCATCGAAGTAGGTGACCAAGTGGACAGGGATCCCGGCGGTTGCCAACTGGCGGTAGCTCATTTCCACAGCTTCCCGCAGGCCACTTCCCTGGCTGGTAACCAAAATGGGATCGTGAATCTGGACTTCTGGGATCCCCAGCTGTTTTAACTCCTGGAGGAGATCCCGGTACAGAGGAAGGAGCTTTTCCAAGTCCGCCCGCAGATCCCCAGATCGCTGGCTAAGGCAGAGCAAAGTCACTGGACTGAGGACAACGGGGCTGGTGCGCTCCCCTAGGATCCCTTGGGCCCGCCGAACTCTTTCCAAAAAATCCCCAAAGTTAGGACTGGGATCGGCTTCCGGCTCAATTTCGGGTACCAAGTAGTGGTAGTTGGTGTCAAACCACTTGGTCATTTCCAAAGCCGGCAGGCCCTCCCGCCCCCGCGCCATGGCAAAGTAGCGGTCTAAACCCGACAGACCTCGGAACCGAGAGGGGATCAGCCCCAGCCAGGTGGCCCAGTCCAGTACATGGTCGTAGAGAGTCTGATCCCCTACCGCAATGTGATCAATCCCAGCTTGTAGCTGAGTCTGCCAGGCTTGAGTCTCCAAATCCCAAAAGGTAGCCAGCAGAGCCTCTGACCCTAGGGCACCACTCCAAAAGCCTTCCAAAGCTTTTTTGAGCTCGCGGCGCTTGCCCATGCGGGCATACCCCAATGTCATGGTTTGTGCAGTCATGTTGTGTGCCATCCCAAATACTGAGTTTTCTAATTTTCCTGCGTTCAATTCGCCCTCAACTGGGATCCCGCCCGCCAAGGAAGAAACCGGCTGTTCCTCTCTTGCCTCTGGAACCCCAACAAAACACTGCCTTTTGCGCAAAAAAGATACTCAACGCAGCCAGCGATCGCAGTGGCTACTTGCCAGCCTACCAATTGAAGTCAGGAAGCCTGACATCTCACTCTTTCCTTCGCGTAGGCGGGCTGTAGATCTTGATAGATCTTGGTGCAACAGCACCCAAAATTTACTCTCTCCCGGCCAACTGGCTCAGAGTCTTGCTTGGGTTCTTGGACTTATTTCTACTGCTGAGGAGTACCGAAAGCTTGTGGGAGCAACGCCGGGAAAATGCTCAGGATAACGAAAGCAGAAACGAGCTAAAGCCAAGACAGTTACCATCTGTACCTCGCAGATGTTGTGAAGTTTAGAAAAACCATCGGCGGGCATTCTGACTGACACGGTTTTGGGGGACAAGATCTGGATCGGCAGCGAATGACTCTAGAGATTTGCTGCAGAACTTCTCCTAAACCGGATCACAGCTGCGGGACAGCGGCAGATTCTCACTGCTCTTTCCCCGTTTCCTCTGGCGGCTGATCCCCGTCAGAACCGATAGCTGAGCTACATCGTATCACGGAGTTCAGAGACGGGAGTAGAGTGCTTCAATCATCACCAAGCCAGCAGCCTTTGGAGCTACCAGACCTCACCTTTCACCCAGCGGTCTTGCAGGAAGTCATCGGAATCCTCTAAGCATCCTCCCCCCCTGCATTGCTCTCAAGTAGAACTTGGGGAAGTCGTAGGGCTGATGGCTCCCTCTGGTTTTGGCAAAACTACTCTGGCCAAGTTGCTGGCGGGCTACCTTACCCCCAGCCAAGGTCGGGTGAGTGTGACAGGGCAGCCTTTGCCTCGGCGAGGGTACTGTCCAGTGCAGCTTGTCTTTCAACATCCAGAGCAGGCCGTTAACCCCCACTGGCGCATAGCTCAGGTCTTGCGGGAAGGGCCTCCTCCCCAGCCAGAGGTTCTCCACACCTTAGGCATTTCCCCCAGTTGGCTCAACCGCTATCGCCATGAGCTAAGCGGGGGAGAATTGCAGCGGGTTGTCATCGCCCGGGTTCTCAACCCACAAACTCGCTATTTGAACTCGCTATTTGATTGCAGATGAGATGACAGCCATGCTCGACGCCAATACCCAAGCCCTGATCTGGCAAGCTGTCTTGGCCTATGGGCGGGCACATCAGATGGGGCTTTTGGTCATCAGTCATGATCGCTTTCTCCTGGAACGGCTCTGCAGCCGCTACGTCATCATGACCAGCCACGACCCTTACCTGGTGAAGCGGGCCGGCCACCGGGTGGTGCGCATGGAGGGAGGGCGCCTGTATGATCTGCGCTGAGGGCTGCCGGGATCCCTATTTTGCTCTCCACAGGCTCTGTTGAGCTCCAGGGGGCAAGGGTCTGAGCCCATTGATTGTTGGATGGAGAACAGCATGCAATCTCTCTCCCGATTTCTCAATAAAATCCGCTATCTCCTACAGGAGACTTTTTTGGGGTTGCGGCGGGGGGGCTGGCTGAACTGGGCCGCTGTGAGCACCCTGCTGGTGTTGCTGTTCTTGGTGGGGATCGGCGTTGAGCTGTCCTGGGGCGTGGATGCCACGGTGCAGTCGCTGGGAGGACAACTGGAGATCTCCGTCTACCTGGAGCCGGAACGGCAGGGGGTGGAGCTGCAACCTCAGGTCGCCCAACTGCCTCATGTGGCCGAGGTGAAGGTCATCACCAAAGACCAGGCTTGGCGCAACCTTTTGCTGGAAATGGGGATCCAAGACGAGGCGGCCATGGAAACCCAGTTGGGGGAGAACCCCTTGGTGGATGCTCTGCGGGTTAAGGCGGATTCCACCGAAGCCTTGGGGGAAGTGGCGGAGCAGATTCGCCAACTGGAAGGGGTGGATGAGGTCTACTACGGCGACCGCATTGTGGAGCAACTGGCCCAGCTCCAGGACATGCTACGGCTGGGATCCCTGACCATTACCGGCGTGTTGGCCCTGACAGCGGTGGCGGTCATCACCACCACCATTCGCCTCATCGTCATGGCGCGGCGGCGGGAGATCGAGGTGATGCAATTGGTGGGGGCGACGGCAGCCTGGATTTACTTGCCCTTTATTTTGCAAGGGTGCCTGTTTGGGGTGATCAGCGCAGTGGGAGCTTGGGGATTGATCTTGGGATCCCAGCAGTTGCTGCAGGAGCTGCTGGAGCAGTTGATTGCCTTGCCCTTCCTCAAGGTGATGCAGGCAGATCGCAGCCAACTGGAGTTTTGGCTCTTGCCGTCGATGTTGTTGGGGATGGGGGTTTTTCTGGGCACCACCAGCAGCTTGATCGCGGTGCGCAAGTCGGCAGGGCGATGAGCTGGAGGCGATGCTGAGGAAAGCCCTGGATATTCCAATCTGAGGATCGCCATAGGATAAGATGATGGACTCTACTTCCCTGGCTTTCCAAGATCTGGCCGCCATGAACCCATTGCCTCCTCCCGCCCACCCTTACCAATTCCGCGCTTTGGGCCTAGTTAAGGGATCCCTGAGATCGATCCCCAAGACTTATGCGCAGGCAACCTTGGTTGCCTCTGACGGAGCAGAATATCCGGCTACCCCCGGACGCGCCGAGCTTCTCGGCCCCTTCGAGCACTGCATCAAGAGCGGCCATACCTACTGGTACTACGTGCAGCCGCAGCCGCGTTCAGGGGGGGCTTTGGGCTTGAGCATCATCCGCATCCTGGCCCTGCCGGAAGAGGAGCAAGACCCAGAGTGGGAAGAAGAACCGTTTTTGCCTGCCCCTGAGGACACAGAGGAAGGCTTTAACATCCGCGGCATTGTCGAGCCCCACGATGGCTTTGTTGAGGTGACTGTGCGGCGCAAGCCCCAGGGAACCAAGCAATTTGCTCCTCTGCAATTGCGCTTGGAAGGGTTCTTGCCCGGAGCTGTGGCGGGCGAGTTTTGGGATCTGTTGGCAGAGCGAGAGGGCAACAAACTGCTGTTGGTGGATGGTACCCGCCTGTTGACCGCAGTAGCCTAGCTATCTGGATTGGCCCTGCTTGAGAACCTTAAAATAAACCAAAGAGCTTCCCAACCGATGGTGTCTGCTGCCGGCTTGTCCCAACGGGTCGCCCATCTATCCCCTTCCCCCACGCTATCCATTTCGGCTCTGGCTAAAGCCATGCAGGCAGAGGGGCTGGATGTGTGTAGCTTGAGCGCAGGCGAGCCGGATTTCGATACACCTGACCACATTCGGGCCGCGGCCATCCGTGCTCTGGAAGATGGCAAAACCCGCTACGGCCCCACCGCTGGGATCCCCGCCCTTCGCCAAGCAGTGGCCGATAAGCTGCGGCAGGAAAACGGCCTGGAGTTCAGCCACGACCAAATCCTGATCAGCAACGGCGGCAAGCAAACCCTGTTTAACCTGGCCATGGTGCTGCTGGATCCCGGCGATGAAGTGATCCTGCCTGTTCCCTACTGGGTCAGCTACCCCGAAATTGCCATTTTGGCAGGGGCAAAGGTTGTGCAGGTGCAGACGGAAGAGGCCCAGGGGTTCAAGCTCACCGCCGCCCAACTGCGCCAGGCCCTCACCCCCCGCAGCAAGCTGCTGATTCTCAACTCGCCGGCCAACCCCACCGGAGCCGTTTACCACCAGCACGAGCTGGCAGCTCTGGCAGAGGTGATCCTCTCCGCCCCCCATCTGTACGTGATCTGCGACGAGATCTACGAAAAGCTGGTTTATGGACAAGCCCGCCACATCAGCCTGGGATCCCTTTGCCCTGACTTGATGCCGCGCCTGATTCTCAGCAGTGGCTTTGCCAAAGCCTACGCCATGACCGGCTGGCGGGTGGGCTACTTGGCCGGGCCCAAGCCCATCATTGAGGCGGCCATCAACCTGCAAAGCCACAGCACCTCCAATGTCTGCACCTTCGCCCAGTACGGTGCTCTGGAAGCCCTGACCAGCCCCCTATCGGCAGCAGCTGTGGAAAAAATGCGCCAAGAATTCTGGCAGCGGCGAGATCTGATGCTGGACGGGATCCGCACCTTGCCGGGGGTGACTTGCCCGGAGCCAGAAGGTGCATTTTATGTGTTTGTCAACATCGGCCAAACCGGGTTAAGTTCGGTGGAGTTTTGCCGGCAGCTGCTCAAGGAACACCACGTGGCTGCTGTGCCGGGGGTAGCCTTTGGGGCAGATTCCTACATTCGCCTTTCCTATGCTGCCGATCGCACCACCCTCGAAAAAGGGCTGCAGCGGCTGCACCGGTTTGTGTCTTCCCTCTGAGAATTCAATCCGAGGATCGAAAAGAACTGAGGAAGCTCAGCTCCCAGCGGCTGGATCCCTGTAGGCCATTCCCAGCGGCGGGATCCCTATCTGAAGTGTGAACACCATTGCTTAACCCTAGCTATAGTGTTAGGGGATGGGCTACGAGGGGATAACTCATGTCTGGCAGAACGGCGCTTGTCATCACCGTTGCCTGTTTGAGTGGGGGATCCGGAAAGACCACAGCCGCCCTCAACTTGGCCATCATGCTGGCCGAGCATGGCAAGACGCTGGCTGTTGACTTTGACCCACAGGGCAACCTGAGCCAGTGGATGGGCTGGACGGATCTGTCGGAGTCGGCCACCATTGCCGAGACGATTCTGCCGGGGGCGGATCGGGTTCACATTCGGGAGATTATCCGTCCGCCGTTGAATGAGGATCGCCAGGAGCGGCTGTGGTTGGCCCCCAGCGATTACAGTCTCTCGCGGGCTATGGATGCGATCGTGATGGAGCCGGGGCGGGAGCTGTTTTTGAAGCGGGCTTTGCGACCGATTTTGCCGGAGTATGACTTTTTGGTCATCGACAGCCCCCCCTCGAAAGGGTTGCTCACCTACAACAGCATTCTCAGCGCCGATCTGCTGGTGGTGCCGACGGAATGTACCCAAAAGGGGGTGATGGGGGCCCTAAGTACCCTGGTGCTGTTGAAAGAATTGGAAGAGCTGGATTTTCATGTGCCCAAGTTTTTGGGGGTGCTCCCCACACGGGAACAGTGGGTGGGCAACAACCGCACCAAAATGTCGCGGGCCGCGGTGGAAGCCTTGGCGGAAATGATGCAAGGGATCCCCATTTTTACGCCGGTGCGGCAAAGTACAGTGGTGCAGCAAACCAACAGCATGGGCTGGTCCTTGGCGGAGGCGGGGGAAGATCTCCTGGCCCAACCTTATCGTGAGGTCCTCAAGGCTGTGTTGGAGGCCCGCTAACATGGCTACCGCCAAGAAGCCTCCCAAAAAAAAATTGCCCACCGGCCCCACCAAGGCAGACTTGCTCTCGCGCATGGGGGTGAATAAGCAGCCAGAGCCGATGGAACCTGCACCTACGGCTGCCGACTGCGTTGATGCTCCGCTCCGTCCAAAAGACGACAGGGGAACGGATTCCCTGGATCTGTCTCACCCTGCGGCATTGGATATTGAGCCCGATCCATCTCTCGCGGCCTCGTCCCGTCTGTGCCAGGTTGCCACAACCCCACCAGAGGCAGGACGGATGCCTCTCCTGGCCAGTGTGCTCTCCACACCTGAAGCTCCTTCTCGGGATGCGGATCCCTTGTCCAACTTGTCGCCCGCTCCGGTCGAGGTGGAAAGGGTTGTCTCCCCACCCCAGGTCAGTCTGGCCAAATGGGCCAATACTTCGCTGCCAACTGAAAAGCCAGCCGAGCTTTTGCCCCCTGCTACTGCTTGCACCGACAATGGGGTTCGCCGCAATGGCACCCCCAATGGGCAGGGTGCCCAGTCGGATCCCCGCGAGGCTCTGGATGCACAACTGGGCCTGCAAAAGCTTACCCTCAAATGGTCTGCCGAGAGGGTAGAAAAGCTGGGATCCCTGGAAAGCGCCACCGGGCTACCGGGCGAGATTTTGCTGGAAGTCCTGCTGGATCATTGGGAACAATTGCCCAAGCCCTTGCAGCAAGATTGCCTCCTGCAAGCCCACCGCATTCGCGTCGAGCGGCTGGTGATCAGCCAAAACTTCACCATTGCCACGATTGAGCAACTGCTCTTCACGTCAGCGTTGCGCAACAACAACGAGCAGCATCTGCTTTGAGTTCTGGCCGGTTGGCCTGGGAAATTCCCCCTCAAGATCTCCGCCAGTATGCCAGACAACGGGGATCCCTGTTCCTGTGCTAGGGTCAAAATGGTTCTGTTGGCTTTTCGCGCTTTTCGGCCTGTGCTCTCTCCCCCTCGCTACCTGGCGGCAACCCAACCTCATTATTCTCAAGCGTATTTCCCACTGATTTTCTATTTTTTCCTTCTCCGTATTTCTCCCATCCTTTAGGGGACAACATCGCGGCGGAATCTTCTTTAAGGCGACCAGGTTGTAGTGGAGCGGCAACAGTTGATGAAAGAACTTGATTTGGCCAAAGCTGTAGAGCAACGGCGCACCTTTGCCATTATTTCCCATCCCGATGCGGGGAAGACCACCCTCACCGAAAAGCTGCTGTTGTACGGGGGGGCCATTCAAGAAGCGGGAGCTGTGAAGGCCCGTCGGGCGCAAAAGCGGGCCACTTCCGACTGGATGGAACTGGAAAAGCAGCGGGGTATTTCCATCACCTCTACCGTCCTGCAATTTGATTACCGCAACATTCGTCTCAATCTGCTGGATACTCCCGGCCACCAGGACTTCAGCGAAGACACCTATCGCACCCTGGCAGCGGCTGACAATGCCGTGATGCTGGAAGATGCCGGCAAAGGGTTGGAAACCCAGACCCGCAAGCTGTTTGAAGTGTGTCAGATGCGGGGGCTGCCGATTTTTACCTTTATCAACAAGATGGATCGCCCAAGTCGGGATCCCTTGGAGCTGATGGATGAAATTGAGACGGAACTGGGCCTCAAGCCCTATCCTGTCAACTGGCCAATTGGCTCAGGCGAGCGGTTTACTGCCCTATTTGACCGTCGGACTCAGGAGTTTCATTTCTTTGAGCGGGTATCTGGGGGACGGCTAAAAGTTCAAGATACCGTCATTAAACTTGGGGATCCGCAAATTGAGGAGTTGATCGACAAGGACTTGTATTACCAATTCAAGGAAGAGCTGGAACTGCTGGATGGTCTCATGCCCACCTTGGATCTAAAACAGGTGCATTCTGGCAAACAAACCCCGGTCTTTTTCGGCAGTGCCATGACCAATTTTGGGGTGGAGCTTTTCCTCAATGCATTTTTGGAGTATTCCTTACCGCCAATGCCTCACGAGAGCACTGCCGGACTGATCCCGCCCGAACATCCTGAGTTTACGGGCTTCGTCTTTAAACTGCAGGCCAACATGGATCCCCGCCATCGGGATCGCGTCGCTTTTGTGCGCATCTGTTCCGGCAAGTTTGAGAAGGATATGGTGGTCAACCATGCCCGCCTCAATCGTCCCATTCGCCTATCTTATCCCCAGAAGTTGTTTGCTCAAGAGCGCATCTCCATCGATGAAGCTTACCCTGGGGATGTGATCGGCCTGAATAATCCCGGCATCTTCACCATTGGGGATACTATCTACACCGGCCCGAAATTGCGCTACGCCGGGATCCCTAGCTTTTCTCCTGAGCTGTTTGCCTACCTGAAGAATCCCAATCCTTCCAAGTTTAAGCAGTTCCAGAAAGGGGTAGCGGAACTGCGGGAAGAAGGGGCTGTACAAATCATGTACTCTATCGACGATTCCAAACGGGATCCGATTGTGGCAGCGGTGGGCCAGTTGCAGTTTGAGGTTTTGCAGTACCGCCTTGAAAGTGAATACAACGTCGAAACCCGACTGGAGATGTTGCCCTACACCCTGGCCCGCTGGGTCGAGAATGGCTGGAAGGCGCTGGAGAATATTCCCAGCTTGTTTAACACCCTAGTTGTTAAAGACATTCAAGACAGGCCCGTTCTTCTGTTTAAGAACGAGTGGACTTTACAGCAATTTGCTGCCAGCAACCCTAAAATCAAGCTCAGCAAAATTGCCCCTATCTCGGATCTCGGCCCAGAATTGGGTGACGGCCAATAGATCAACCTAAGAGAATCTTTCTCCGGGGGGCCTCAGGTTTCGATATTCAACTGAGATGCCATCGGTCTCCACAGTAGCTGTGTTGACATTCTTGGATTTCTGAGCAAACCCTTCATGCAGATCGCAGGAATTCTCACATCTTTTTCGTGCATCTTCTAGGGCTTGAGTGAGTGAACCATGCCTTCTTTCCCCAATATGGGATCCACTTCTCCTCGCTTTAGCTCTGCCCTCAGCGCCGATGCACCGCTTTGCGAACGCTCGTTGTGGGAACTGGATCCGCAGGTCGTTTTTTTGAATCACGGCTCCTATGGCGCGACCCCGAAAAAGGTGTTGCAGGCCCAGAGTGCATGGCGGGAACGCCTGGAGGCTCAGCCGGTGCAGTTTATGGGAGAGGAACTTCCCCGAGCTTTACGGGCGGCAGCAGCAGAACTGGCCCATTTTGTCGGGGCCGAACCCGAAAATTTGGTGTTTGTGGAAAATGCCACCAGCGGGGTCAATGCCGTTTTGCGCTCGCTGCGGTTCCGGCCAGGGGATCAGATCGCCTGCACCAACCACGGCTACGGGGCTGTTCGTCAGGCGCTACAGTATGTCTATGCCCAGTGGGGAGCCATCCCGGTTGAGGCGCAGATCCCTTTTCCCATTGCAGGGCCGGAGCAGGTTATCGCCGCCTTCGAGACTATCCTCACCCCCCAAACCCGTTTGGCGGTCTTGGATCACCTCACCTCGCCTACGGCTCTGATCTACCCCCTGCCTGAGCTGATCGGCCTCTGTCGGGAGCGCGGGATCCCAGTTTTGGTGGATGGCGCCCATGCCCCTGGGGTTCTCCTCTTGGAGTTGGAAAGGCTGGGGGCCGATTGGTACACCGGCAATGCCCACAAGTGGCTGTTTGCCCCGAAAGGCTGTGCTTTTTTGTGGGTGGCCCCCCACCGACAGGCCCAAACCCATCCTACGGTGATCTCCCACGGCTTTGGGCAAGGGTTCACAGCCGAGTTCGACTGGGTGGGCACACGGGATCCCAGCGCTTGGTTGGCCGTTTCAGCAGCCCTGGCGTTTATCCAGGAGGTGGGGCTAGACAATATCCGTCAGCACAACCACACTCTGCTGCTGCAGGCGCGGCAGTTGCTTTTGGAGACTCTTGAAGGGATCCCGCCCGCCCCTGAAGAAATGTTGGGCTTTATGGCCACCCTACCCTTGCCGCCCTTCTGGCAACAGGGGATCCCTGAGCTTCCTCTTGAGGAGCGCGCCCGTCGGCTTCACGATTACCTCTGGTACAAGTACCGCATTGAGGTTCCGATCATCCCCTTCGCCGGGCAGCTTTGGGTACGCATCTCGGCCCAGGTCTACAACCGTTTGGCAGAGTACGAACAGTTGGCGCTGGCCTTGCAGCATCTGCCCTGAGGTTTTGTCGGTTGAGCCGCTTTCACGACATTGCAAGTATAGTTGCTTCGCACACCAGTAAAACGATTCCAGATCTATGGTCAATTCAGTTGAGGATGAGATGACGTTACAGGTAGGATGGCATGCCAGTAGACCTCAGAAAGAAGCCTTGACCTGAGAGAGAGTCGTAGGGCATGTCCAGGAAGGGAGCAGACCCACAGACGTACAAAGCCGGTCATACAGCGGAAGGGAAGGGTATGGGAGTCGGTAAAAGCAGCGCGGAACGCTTGGGGAGCGTCTCAATCTAGTTTGAAGCGACCGCAGTGCTTTCAAGAGGGCAAGGATGCATGCAGATGGAGGAACTTCTGTTGATGAAGTGACAAGGTCTGCTTTTGCGAGTCGGACTATTCTACTGGCCAGTGTCTCATTGCTATTTGAATTGACTATCTGAAAAAGTCAGAAAACGTATCCCGCAGATCCGAAAGCCGATCGTTGAAGCAGGTAAGCCGATCCCCTACAGAGTTCACCAGCGTCAGATCTGCCCGACCGGTTGTCCCTTCAAATCCCAGTAGAGGAACGCTCATGCGGCTGGGATCCGTGGGATTCTGGGAAACGCGGATGACGGCTCGACCGCGGTTAAATTGATAAGCCTCGGCCACATAGCGGATGGGCTCGCTCAAGGTGGGATCCACCGGCAGCCCTGGAGCCGGCAGGAGATCCACCAGCTCGGTGAACGTGCCACTCCGCAGGCCCACCACGGCAGCAGCTCCCAACTGGTTACAAATGGCAATGAGAACCGGCTCTTGGGCAGTGGCGGTGAGGTTGGCCAAGGTAACCGTGACCGTGGCGCGGCTGGCTGCCGGCGGGTAGGTGACCTCAAAGGTGCGGGCAAAGGCATTGCCCAGCTCGTCGCGGGCGCGAAAGCGAAGCTGCCCGGTGTAGGGCAGGATGGAAGAAAAGTAGATGCCAAAGCGGTCGCTGGGACTCCGTCCGGGGATATTGGCCTGTCCGGGGACATAGGCAAGGGCAGCCCGGCTTTGCCACTGATTGGGCGGGGTGTAGGGCAGCAGCGGGCCACTGGTGAAGTTGGGGGGTTCTTTGGGGGGCAGATCCGGCTGGCCATCTCTGTTCAGATCCAGCCCATTGCCCAAGAAGGCCACCGAGCGCTGTAAGAGAATAGGACGGTTTTGGTTATCCAAAAGGGGATTCCGCCTTTCTGCCAGCCCGGCATTGTCCACATAGACATTAAGGGGGCGATTTAGGATTTGGTTATCCCGCTGCCGCCGCATGTTGAACTGTAGGTAGGGCCCCACTGCGCCCGCTGCCGGGGATCCTCCTGTGATTTCAAAATCATCCGCCCGCAGGAAGACATTTTCCAGGGGGCCCAGAGGAGTTGTTCCCTCGCCGCAACCGACCAAGCCAAGCGCTAAAATGGCCAAGGCTGTATAAGCTACAACAGAGCATCCTTTTTCGATAGGGGAATCCGAGCTCCCACAAGTCGGCAGCAGGGGCCGGCAGGCATGCTTTGGCTTCAGCATTCATCTCCTCTCCACAACAGACACCTTGGCGAGGGTTAAACCCAACCGGAGTAAACTACCCGGCCCTGACTGCTTCGCAGTACAGGGCGGGCTTAAGGCCTCCGGCCCGCTGGCGCGAACGGTAGCCCTGCAGTTGGCAAGCCAACCACGGGCCTCTAGGCTGGTTTACGACAGCCCCAAGCTTGGCAATCATGTTGGCCCCATTCCAGTCCGCATCCCCTTCCCATCCACAGTGCCCACACTTGAACTGCTTCCCACTGCGATAGGATTGCGTAGGATCGGGATGGACGTGCAAACACCGGTGGCAGGTCTGCGACGTGTAGGCAGGCGGCACCAGAATCAAGGTAACCCCTGCACGCAGAGCCTTGTATTCCAGAAACTGCCTCAGCTGGTAGAACGCCCAACTGTTGGCCCTGCGTCGCTCGGCTTTGCTGCGGGGTTGTTGGTTGATACGCTCCCGTATCCCTGTCAAGTCTTCCAGAGCAATAGCGCTGTTTGTGACCTTTGCCCTAGAGACAATAGCTTTGGAGATGCGATGATTGACCCACGCTTGAAAGCGTCTCTCCTTGCCAGACAGCCGTTGCAGCAGTTCTCTGCATCTGCGCCGCGAACTGCGTGTGCCCTTACTGGCTTTGCGTTGGAGTACCGCCCTCAACCGGGAGTAGTGGTCTCGGACTCTGTTCAACTGCTGTCCATTCCAGTTCTTCCCCTCTGAGGTATGAGCGATATCTATCCTTCCCAAATCCACCCCGATCACCTTGTCGGTATCTTGTTGCTTGGGTGGCTTTTTCTCTACGCAAATCTGGATGTAGTAGGAGCCGTCTCTGCGCTTGACCAGAGTGGCCGATTTGGGATTGGAGCCCGCCAACTGTTCTCTCTGGTAACGGCCAATCGCCAGCTCAAAGCGCTCTCGACCCTCCACCGTGGTCAGCGACACCGTCCAGTCTTTCTCGCGGAACGAAAAGATACGAGCGTCGTAGGTAACAAAGCCGCTCTTAAACTCCTTGACGGGACGCTTTTTCTGCTTAGCCACTTTGCGGGAACCCGCTACCCGTCTGCACACCTGTTGAGCCAAGTTACTGGACAAGCCGAACCGGGCACGGATTTCGCGGTAGCACAGAGATTGAAGTTTAACGGCGTTGGTGACTTTCTCGGGCGTGTTTTGGTTGACCCAGTTCAACGCCTGCACAAAGGCATCCAAGGTCGCGTCCAACTTTGCGGCCTGCGACTGGGACACCTTGAGCTTACAGGAGACGGTCAGGACTTGGGTCATGGTTCTATCGTAACTTCCGCATTCCTCCCGACACTGACCCTACGGGTACAGTGCGGGGCTCCTGCGATTTCTAGCTGAGTTGAGGATGGGCGGGGATCCCTCTGCACTCATCGGATTCGCCTGAACCACTATACCGTGAGCCTCGGTTCAGCTCCCACCATCCCTAGGGGGCTGGCGGCAACGAGCAAGAAATGGTGGCGATCCCTGGCCTCATCTCCCGAACAGGCTTGATAGCCTAGAGGGAGCGAGATGTGGATACCCATGTCAGATACTCCTGCGGTCTTGGTAGAGCAACTTCAAAAGCGCTACGGATCCACAGTGGCCGTGGCGGACGTCTCGTTTCAGGTGGAACCCGGCCAGATCTACGGCATTCTCGGCCCCAATGGGGCCGGCAAGACCACCACTTTGCATTGCCTTTGCACCTTGCTTCGTCCCGATGCGGGCCGGATAGAGGTGTACGGGATCCCAGCCAGCGAAAACCCCAAAGCGGTACGAGAAAAACTGGGGTTTGTTGCCCAAGAGGTGGCTTTGGATAAGGTGCTGACCGGGCGAGAATTGTTGCAGTTGCAGGCCGATCTCCACCACCTGCCTCGCCCCTTGGCTCAAGAGCGAATCGCTGCCGTCCTGGAGCTGCTGGGGCTGACCGACCGTGCCGACCAACTCATCGGTACCTACTCCGGCGGGCTGCGCAAACGCTTGGATCTGGCGGCAGGACTGCTCCATCAACCCCAGGTGCTGGTCTTGGACGAGCCCACGGTGGGCCTGGACATTCCCAGTCGGTTGGCCATCTGGGATTTTCTGCGCCAACTCAAGAACACAGGGATCACGGTGGTGCTCAGCAGCCATTACCTGGAGGAGATCGACCTGCTGGCGGATCGGGTAGCCATCATCGACCGGGGCAAGGTGATCGCCGAGGGAACCCCCGAGGAGCTGAAAACCCGCGTCGGCGGCGAGCGCATCACCGTCAAGCTGCAGGAATTTGCCCCGGCAGAACTGGCCCAGCGGGGTGCCCAACTGCTGGGATCCCTGCCCTTTGTCCAGAAGGTGGTGATCAACAGCGCCCAGGGCAACGCCCTGAACCTGGTGGTGCAGCGGAATGGAGAGGATCCCCTCAGCCAGATCCGCGCTCACTTGCAAGCTCATGGGCTGGAGGTGTTCAGCAGCACCCAATCTCGTCCCAGCTTGGATGATGTGTATTTGGCGGCAACCGGCCAAACCCTGATGGACGCGGAGCTGGCCGCTGCCGAGGCCAATCTGGGCAAAAAGAAAAAGTAACTTCATCCCCTCATGATCGAGCCCCATTGATCCCTGTACAAAGGCATATCGAGATATTTATTGGTTGTATTGGTTGATGGATTAGATACTGCATTCATTCATCACACATTCATTGATCACAACTCTACAGGAGCTTTGGTATGAACTCTGCCTCTTCCTCGGTTCAACCCAACCCGATCCCCCTTTTGACGGCTGATTTTTGGCAGGAGACCTTTGCCCTCACCCGCCGCTTGTTTATCCAACTGCAGCGTCGCCCCACAACCTTGCTGGTTGGCATTATCCAGCCGTTGCTCTGGCTAATTTTGTTTGGGGCTTTGTTTCAGAATGCTCCTGCCGGCATTTTCGGGGCCGGACAAAACTACACCCAGTTTTTGGGGGCGGGAGTCATTGTGTTTACGGCTTTTGGTGGAGCCTTGAATGCTGGGGTGCCGGTGATTTTCGACCGAGAATTTGGCTTTTTGAACCGGCTGTTGGTGGCTCCCCTCACCTCTCGTTTTTCCATTGTTCTTGCTTCTAGCCTGTTTATCGTCAGCTTGGCGTTGCTGCAGACGGCAGTCATTGTGGGGGCAGACTACGCCCTTGGGGCCGGGATCCCCGACGGGCCAGGCTTGGCGGTGGTGGCCTTGATCGTGGGCCTGTTGGTCTTGGGCTTCACGGCCCTGAGCTTGGGCTTGGCCTTTGCCATGCCGGGGCACCAGCAATTGCTGGCTTTCATCTTTTTGGTCAACTTGCCCCTGATCTTTTCCAGCACGGCCTTGGCTCCCCTGAGCTTTATGCCCACCTGGCTGCGTTGGGTGGCCAGCCTCAACCCCCTCACCTTTGCCATCGAGCCCATCCGCCATGTTTACCGCAGCAGCCATTGGAGCTGGGCCGATGTGGTGCTGCAGGCTCCCTGGGGCGATCTCACCCTGGCGGGATCCCTGGGCCTTTTGACGGGGTTTGTCGTAGTGTCGGTTCTGCTGGTGCAGGGGGTGTTGCGCAAAAGCTTGGCCTGAGCATCTCTGCCCAGGCTGTGCCGCTCAAAGCCACTGGCGGGAAACGGACTTCTCCATAGCTGCCTGTGCCCGCTGCACCAGAGCCAGGGGGCTGTCCTGGGCTGGGGAAACGCTGAGAGAAGGAGTAAGGCTGCGAGCCTGCAGAGCCATGTGGAGCTGCAGTTCGGTTACGTACTCCCGCAGGCCAAAGTTAGACCCAGAAGAAGAAGGAGCCGCTGAAGAGGGGTGAGACACAGACATCACGGCAAAGAGTCCTTCGCGAAATGGCCACTGTTGCTCTGCTAAGGTATCACGCCCACCCCTTTTCCGAAGCTTCCAAAATGTTAGCTTTGATTAAGATTTGCAACCGTTTGGCCATGGTGGTGCTCAAGGATTGGCAGCGCTCCAAGTTGGATCCCAGCGACGATGCCCTCTTTTACAGCTATCCTCGCTTCGTGACTCATGTGGATTCTGGCTTCATCGGCCAGCTCACCGATCTATACCGCGAGCATTTGCGGCCCCAGACTCGCATTCTCGATCTGATGAGCAGTTGGGTCTCCCATTTGCCACCTGAGATGGAGTTTGCCCATGTGGAGGGGCATGGGATGAACCCCGAGGAACTGGCGGCCAACCCCCGGCTGGATCACTTCTTCATCCAAAACTTGAACCAAAACCCAGTTCTGCCCTTCCCCGATCACTCCTTCGACGCGGTGCTAAACACGGTCTCGGTGCAATATCTGCAGCAGCCAGAGCAGGTGTTTGCCGAGGTGTATCGCATCCTAAAGCCCCAGGGCCTCTTCATCGTCAGCTTCTCCAATCGCATGTTTTTCCAGAAGGCGATCCAGGCTTGGCGGGACAACTCTGAGGCGGGGCGAGTGGAGTTGGTCAGGCGCTATTTTGAGTCGGTGCCAGGGTTTGCGGTGGTGAAGGTGATCCAGCGGCCTGCCCCTATGGGTTGGCTGGGCTTTTGGGCAGGCGGAGGCGGGGATCCCTTCTATGCCCTGATTGGACAGCGGGCGGCAGGATAGGGCTTGCCTGTGGGATCCTTGGAAATATCCAACAAGACTCCAGCATCCACCAGATCTTGCAGCTGTGTTATCCTCGCTACCCTCAGAGGTCTGTCTTGTTCTCCGGTCTTTCTGACAGTTCTTCCCCACAAAACGGCAATCCTTCCCCCCTACCCATCTCGGCAATTGGGGAGGCAGGGCTGCTGCAGATCGTGCAGCGCTACTGTCCGGCCCAGGTGGTGGGAGACGATGCGGCGGTGTTAGCTGCTCCGGAGGGGCAGTTGGTGGTGACAACCGATGTGTTGGTGGAGGGAGTTCACTTCAGCGATCTGACGACCCCGGCCCATGCGGTGGGCTGGCGCGCGGTGGCCGCCAATCTATCGGATCTGGCCGCGATGGGATCCCGTCCGCAGGCGTTGGTGGTGGGTTTGGGCTTGCCGGGCTCCACACCGGTTGCTTGGGTGGAGGAGCTTTATCAAGGGATGCGGGACTGTTGCGCCCGCTGGGAATGCCAACTGGTGGGAGGGGATCTGTGTCGGTCGCCGCATCGGTTCGTGGCGATCACGGCTTTGGGAAGGGTGCAGCCGGGGCGGGCTATTCAGCGCAGACGGGCTCAACCCGGCGATTGGCTGGTGGTGACAGGGCCGCACGGAGATGCGCGGGCAGGCTTGGAACTGCTTCTCCATCCTGAACAGGGATCCTCAGCTACGGCGGCCGAGCGCGAGCAGTTGATCAGGGCTCACCAATACCCACGCCCGCGCCTGGATCTGGTGCCCCTCTTGGAAGGGATCCCGGATCCCTTGCGCATTGCCGGCATGGATACCAGCGACGGTTTGGCAGATGCCCTGGTGCAGGTGTGTCAGGCCAGCGGGGTGGAGGCAAGGATTGCCGTGGAGCGGATCCCGATTTCAAAAGCTTTGCGGCAGGCTTTTCCGGCCCAAGCCTGGGAGTGGGCGCTCTATGGAGGCGAAGATTTTGAGCTGCTCCTCAGTGCCGAGGTGTCGGTGGCCAAGCATCTGTTGGAAAGATTGCCGGGGGCCGTTTGGATTGGAGAAGTGACAGGCTGGGATCCGCAGGGAACCGTCTGGCTGAAGGACGGGCGGGCCCTCAGCCGTCAACAAGCCTTCCAGCATTTCTGAGAGAAGTTGTGCTGCAGGATGGCCACCCAAACTGCCAACAGTTGAAAACAAATCGACTTGTGGGAGAAAACAAGCCCTAGGAAGGATTCGATAACCTAGAAGTGGAGAGAAGCTGAGACAAGGAAGCAAATTGACTTGGAATAGCTTCAGGCAACTGCTCAGAACTCGGCAGAACTTGGAGAAGCATTGGAGACTCTACTCATGAAAGCTATCTTAACAGCAGCCATTCTTGGCCTGGCCGGGATCCCTGCGTTGGCCCCCTTGCCCAGTTCGGCTCAGCCGCTTTTTGAATTGGGTGCCTACCGCCTTGAGCAGGGGACGATTATCCCGGTCGGCAGCCTGAGTAGCGAAGGGCCGCAATACTTTTATCCCGACACCGTCTATCCCCTGGAAGTAGCCGTTACTCAGAACATTTTTGACAGCCAGGGGCGCTTGGTGATCCCGGCGGGTAGCCGCGTTTTTGGACAGATGGAACCTGCACCGGGCGGATCCCGCTTTGTCGGCACTTCCATTGTTCTCGGCGGTCGTACCTACAGCCTGCGGGCTTCCTCCAACATCCTCCACGACGAAAAGGATCCCCGTCAGTATTCGGCTGAGGCCATTGCTCAAGATGCAGCCATTGGGGCAGCCGCAGGGGCCATTTTGGGGGCGATCACGGGCGGAGTCTCGGTGGGCAATGTCTTAGGAGGCGCCGCGACCGGAGTGGTGGTGGGCAATGTTACCGCTCCGCAGGTGGTGGTGCTGCGCCCCGGCCAATCTTTCAATCTAACTTTGGAAGCTCCGCTGACTTTGTGAGGTGCCGTTTGGAGATTCCTCTGGGAGTGTTGAGGGTCGGCAACTTGTGATTCACTGGGGATCAGACTGCGGATCCCTGTTTTCATGGCTACTGAATCTAAGCCCACTTCCCCCCTCTCCTCCACCGAGCACAGGTTTACGGCTGGAGAGGAGAGCTTTACCTACAGAGCGCTGGCCGGTTGGCAGACCCTTTTCCAGCGGGAAAAGCCGGTGGCCGAGATCTTTCACGTCGCCTATCTAAAGCAAGACTCCGCCTCTCAGCACCGCCCTCTCACTTTTGTGTTCAACGGTGGGCCTGGGGCAGCTTCTGCCTACCTGCACATGGGAGCGCTGGGGCCCAAACGGATTTGCTTCGGGCCCAACGGCAGTTTGCCCCCCTCCCCGGTGCGGCTGGTGGACAATGCCGAAAGTTGGTTGCCCTTTTCCGACCTGGTCTTTGTCGATCCGGTGGGGACGGGGTTCAGCCGCGCCCTGCCCAAGGATTCTCAAGACCCCAAAGATTCCCGGGAGAAATCCGATCCGGCATCCAAGCCCCCTCAGCCGGATGCTAAGGCGGAGGAGCCTCCTAAGGAATCGCCCTTCTGGGATGTGGAGCGGGATTTGCAATCCTTGGGAGAATTCATTCAGGGCTTTCTTTCCCGATACAAACGCTGGCTCTCCCCCATTTTCATTGCCGGCGAGAGTTACGGTGGGTTTCGGGTGGCGCGGCTGGCCAAGGAGCTGCAATCCAAGTTTGGCGTGGGCCTGTCGGGGGCCATTCTCATCTCGCCTGCGATTGAGTTTGGGTTGCTGGAGACCAACGATTACAACCTCAGCACCTGGGCAGCCCTTTTCCCTTCCTATGTGGCCACAGCAGCCCATCATGGACGGTGTGGCTGGGGGGAGGATTTGCAGATCCTGCTGCCCAAAGCAGAACACTTTGCCCGGCAACGTCTGCTGCCCCTCTTGGCTATGGGAGAGGCGATGCCAGAGGCAGAACGGCAAGCGGTGTATCAGGAGATGGCGGCAGGGATCGGCCTATCTCCAGAATATGTAGCCCACAAAGGCGGGCGGATCGATATCGCCAGTTTTGCCCGCGAGCTGTTGCGGTCGCAGCGACTGGTGCTGGGGCTTTACGATGCTTCTGTAACCACGGTGGATCCCTTTCCGGATCGGCCTACCTTCGAGGGATCCGATCCCACCTTGGATGGGATCGATCGCCTGTTCACGGCAGCCATCAACAGCCACTTGCGAGAGACCTTGCAAGTAGAAACGGAGTTGACCTATCACCTACTGAACCTGGAGGTGTTCAAGTCCTGGCGGTTCACCCCAAAAGGAGAGTTTAAGCAAGGATTCATCGGGGCAATGGACGAGCTGCGCAGCAGCATGGCCCTCAACCCCCACATGCGGGTGAGCATTCATCATGGCTTTTACGACCTGGTCACGCCCTACTTTGCCTCGAATCACCTGGTGGATTTGATGAAGTTGGATCCGCGGTTGAAGGCCAACCTCACCCTACGTCATTATCGCGGCGGACACATGTTCTACACCTGGGATCCCTCGCGATTGGAGTGGTTTACAGAAATGCGTGAGTTTTACTCGAAAACAGCTTCCAGCTCAGAGTCATAACATACTCGCCGGGCGAGGATTCTGGTTCCTGGTTTTGCAGCAGCACTTATAGTCAATTCAAATGGCAATGAGACACTAGCCGGTGCAATAGCTCCGCTAGAAAGTTCCTCTATAGCGTGCATTCTTGCCCTCTTGAAATTTAGGCCAGGACAGTGGCCCACACCCAAAACGTTGCATGCACAGGGCCATAGGGCTTTTCTCAGCTAGAAATCGCAGGAGCCCCGCACTGTACCCGTAGGGTCAGTGTCGGGAGGAATGCGGAAGTTATGATAGAACCATGACCCAAGTCCTGAC
>NZ_JBSSCH010000009.1:0-146174 GCF_054059615.1 Thermostichus sp. OS-CIW-33 | reverse complement strand
TCAGGACTTGGGTCATGGTTCTATCATAACTTCCGCATTCCTCCCGACACTGACCCTACGGGTACAGTGCGGGGCTCCTGCGATTTCTAGCTGAAAACAGGTGTTCGTAGATGTCCGTTGACAAGGGATCTCCTCTCGTAAAATGGGATCACCTCGAGATAACCCCTCTTTAGCTGGGCTAGACCTATGGACATCATCACCCTTGGCTGGATTGCCGTCCCCACCTTCTTCGTTCTTTCCATTGCCCTGGTGGTCTGGGGGCGCAACGGCATGTAATTTGTCATGCCTGGATTGAGCCTCACATCCATCTTGCATTCATCTTGTTGTTCCTGCCGCCGATATTGACGGGGTTACCCCCGCTCACACCATGGAAACCGATCTTCCCTTGGTCGCCCGCATCGCCTACGGAAGCATCTTTTTGCTGTTGACAGCCGTAACCCTGGGCGTTGGCTACATTACCTTCATCGACTGGCGGGATCGGCGGCGACGCAACGAAGTTGAGCGCAAAGCCCGTCGCTCCAAGCGCTAGCGCCGCTGTTGGGCCTGCTCAGGTCAGTCTTCAACCCAACTCAGGGTGGGGATGGCCAGGTAAGGCAGGGGATCCTGGGGTTGCAGTTGAGAAAGATGCCGCAGGATGCCCTGGTTAGCCTGCCACAGGGCTTGCACATCCCATCCAGCGTAGGTGGGCAGAAAGTCCGCCAGCTTGCGGTTGGCCTCCCCCAACAGGATCATGCAGCCGCGGCGGTTGCCGTTTTGCAGGTGATAGTAGGCCACGGCGGTTTGCAAAAGCCCCTGGTAGAAGCGCCGCTCTGGATCCACTGCCTCCATCCACAGGGCCTCTAGGGTGTCGTGGCAGGCGTAAAATTCCCCCCGGTTAAACTGCTCGGCGGCCAAACGCAACGCTTCTGAGTGGGCATTGCTCATGTGGCTAGGCACAGTTGTGGGCTAGGGGTGAGGTCTGCACAGGCAGGGATCCCTGCGGCAACACCAGGGTAAAGCAGGTTTTGCCTTGAGAGCTCTCCACCGAGACGCTGCCCCCCAGCCGCTGCATCCACTGCTTGACCAAAGCCAGGCCCAGGCCGGTGCCGCCCCGCTTCCAGGGATCCCCGCTGGGAATGCGGTAAAACTTCTCGAAGATGCGCTCCCACTCGCTGTGGGGAATTTCTACTCCCTCGTTGATCACCCGAATTTCCACCTGCTGCGGGCCAGAGCGCTGCGCTGTTACCCAGATGTTGCACCTTGGGGGAGTATACTTGCAGGCGTTGTTGACCAGCTCCTGCACCACCCGCTCCAGGCCACCTTGATCGGTGAGCACCTTGCCCACATTCGGCGCGATCTGCCACTGCAACCGTTGCTGGTTGGCCTGGGCCCGCTGTAGAAACGGCTCCAGCACGCTGGGCAGCCAGGTTGCCAGCGGCACTTCTTCCAGATGGAGCGTTTTGGATCCCTGCTCCAACCGCTGCAGATCCAGCAGGTCGTTCACCAATTCCGCCTCCCGCTCACACTCCTGCTCCAAAATCTTGAGATATTGCTCTCGTTTTTGGGGGGCGCGGGCGGTTTTCAGCAGTTGGATGGCCATCTTCATGTTGGTGATGGGGGTGCGCAGCTCGTGGGAGACGGTGCTCAAAAAATCATCTTTGAGGCGGTTGAGGCGCTCCAGCTCACCAATTTGCTGCACAGAAGCCTGGTAGAGGCGGGCCTGGCGGATGGCAATGGCGCAGTGATCCGCCACCTGCTGCACCACCTGCACCTCCAGTTCATCAAAGCACTCGGCTGCCGGCTTCGCCAGCCAGAGATCCCCCAGCACCCCTTGGTCATCCCGCAGCGGGCACACCAGCAGGGTCAGCCCTTCCCGACGGGGGATCCAGCCCTGCCCAGGCAAGTGGCAGAATTGCACCGCTTGACCCCCTTGCAGGTGCCGGTAAAGATCGGGGTAGTCGGCCAAGGTCAGGGTGATCCCACCGGCAGGTGGTAGAGCAGAGGTGTATTCATAGCGCACCGTCGCCTGGCCAGATGCCCAATCGTAGAGACAGAGATCGCAACCTTGAATGGGCAACCCCAGAGCCAACTCCTGCACCACTGCCCGCAGGATCTGGGCTTCCTCCAAACTGCTGCGCACCTGGTCGGTGACCCGCTGCAAGAGGGCATCCATAGCCAGAGATCGCTGCAGGGCCGCCGTCCGCTCCTGCACCTCCTGCTCCAGACGGGCGTTGAGGGTTTGCAACTGCCGGTAGAGCTGATTTTGCGTAATGGACAGGGCCAAATGTACCCCGACCCGACTCATCAGCTCTTGCTCTGCAGCTGACCAAGCCTTAGGCTCGTCAATTTTCAGCTCCCGCCAGGCAGCAAAAGAAATCAAAGGCAGTTCTTGTCTGGGATCCCCCTGGGTAAACCAACGGTAGCCCGCCCAGTGGGTTTCTTGGTAAACGGCCCCGCGAAACACGCTCAGCCAGCCCACCGGCTGGTCATTCCAGGCGAGCTGGGCCACCAGCAGGCCACGAATGGGTGTCTGCTTCATCTGCTCTTGCAGCTCCGGCCATTTCTCCAAGTGGGATAGCGACCACATCTTGACCCAGCCCCCCGCTCCTCCGGCCCTTCCGAGCTGCTCCTGTAGCCAGGTGTCGTAGCTTGCCGGGGGTTGCACACCATGACAACAGAGGGTGTCTGCGCCCATAAAGTGGATCCGCAGCCGCGCCCCGATCCCCTGCAAACCGGCAGCAAGCTGCTCCAGCACCGTAGTCAAGGTCGTCTCCGGGTGTAGAGGCGAATAAACCAGGGCAGCAATTTGGTTGATGAGGCGTTCCTGCTGCGCCTTCTGCCGCGCCTGCTCCAGCAATTCCGCCTGAGCAATGGCAATGGAAACTTGATCCGCCACCAACTGCACCACCTGCAGCTCTTCTTGGGAGTAGGGACGAGGCTCAGCATGATGGGAGACCAACAGCCCCCATAGCTCCTGGTGATGCATCAGGGGAACCACCAAGGAAGAGGCCACCCCCATGGATTTCAAATAGTGAACATGGCAGGGATCCACAGGCCGCTGTAGCGGCTCGCCCAGCTGATCCCTAGCAGAGAACCCCCAGGACTCCGGCTGGCTGATGGAACGGCTCTGCGCCTCTACATCCACAATCACCCGCGCCTGGGCCGAACGAAACAACCGCCGCGCCTCCACCGGAATATCCCCTGCCGGGAAAGTCAGCCCCAAGAGCGAGGGCAGCCGCTCCCCTCCTCGCGCTTCCGCCACCACCGTCCCATGCCCTTCCGGGTCGAAGCGGTACACCTTCACCCGATCCGTTTCCAGAAAAGACCGTATCTCTTCCGCTGTTGCCTTGAGGATTTCCTCCAGCTCCAGGGATTGCCGAATCTGGTGGGTGATGCGGTTGATGAGGGCATCTCGGCTGGGTCGAGCTGCGGCAGCCCACGTTTCAGTACCCATAGTTGCAAGCCCCTAGCCCCTGGGATTAACGGGAAGTATCTAGAGATACATCCCTTTTTTCCAGCATAGGATGTCTTTGAGAAAGGTAAGCGGGCTCAAAAGAAAAGTTAAAGAAAAAGTTAAAAATGGTAACTCAGGGTTTCCCGGGTTGGAATCGCCTGAGATCTGGAGCCGGGAATGGCCTACGGCTCACCCGCGCCCTCGGAAAGCAGAGCTAGAGGAGAGGCAGCTGAAACAGGCGAGCGGCATTTTGGCTGGTTTCTTCTGCCAGTTTTTCCGGCGGGATTCCCAACAGCTCCGCCAAGGTTTGGGCCACCCGCTGCACATAGGCCGGCTCATTGCGTTTGCCGCGGAAGGGGGTGGGAGCCAGAAAAGGGCAATCGGTTTCCACCAAAAGCTGGGATAGGGGCACCTCCAAGGCCGACCGGCGGACAGTCTCGGCGTTCTTGAAAGTAACAATGCCGCTGAAGCTGATGTAGCAGCCCAGCTCCACAAACTGCCGGGTTTCCACCGGGGATCCGCTCCAGCAATGCATCACCGCCCGCACTGGCCCCCCCGTGGCCATGGCCTCCTTGAGGATGGCGTAGGTGGCTGCTGCCGCCTCGCGGCAATGGACGATCAACGCCAGATCCTGCGCTTGGGCAATGGCAATCTGGGCCCAGAAGGATTCTTTTTGCCGCTCGATATCCGCCGGGTTGGACTTGTAGAAATCCAGGCCCGTCTCCCCGATAGCCACCACTCGCTCGTCGCTGGCGGCCAGGTGGGCGATCTTTTCGGCCAAATCGGGCTGCCACTGGCCCGCCTCCAAAGGGTGCAGCCCCACCGACAAAAATACTTCCGGATACTGGTCGGCAATGGCCTGCAACTGGGGGAATTCTGCCGGTGTTACACAAGAATGCACCAAACGCCGGATCCCCGTCTGACGCCAGCGCTCGGCCACTTGGGGCAGATCCGCGGCAAAATCGGGGTAGTTGAGGTGGACGTGAGTATCCACCAAAGGAGCAGCAGGTAAGACGGCGGTGCTCAAGGCTCAGCTCCCCAACAATCGTGTTGCCAACCTTATCCAATTGTAAAAGCTGTCCCCGGCCTGCTTGGGATCCCTTCCGGCGCTCCCGTTTGCCGGCGAGATCCCCTTGCGACGGCTCCTGTGGGAGCAGGATGATCCACAATGATTGAGGAAACCTTACGCTGGAGGTTTGTTATGGCCCGTACCCCCTCAACCATGCTGCCTTTGGGCACCCCAGCCCCTGACTTCAGCCTGCCGGATGTGGTGAGCGGCCAAACCATCTCCCTCTCCACCTTTGCCGACAAGCCGGCCCTGCTGGTGATGTTCATCTGCCAGCACTGTCCCTATGTGAAGCACGTGCAAGAGGAGCTGGCCCGCCTTGGCAGAGATTACAAGGATCGCGGCGTCGGCATTGTAGCCATCAGCGCCAACGATGTGGAGAAATACCCGGATGACAGCCCAGAGAACTTGAAGAAGATGGCCGAGACCTTGGGCTTTACCTTCCCCTTCTGCTACGACGAAACCCAAGAGGTGGCCAAAGCCTTCACCGCCGCCTGCACCCCCGACTTTTTCTTGTTCGACGCGGATCGCAAGTTGGTCTATCGTGGTCAACTGGACGACAGCCGTCCCAGCCTGACCGATGTGCCGGTGACGGGCAAAGATTTGCGGGCGGCGCTGGATAACCTTCTGGCCGGCAAGCCCATCGATCCCGACCAAAAGCCCAGCCTGGGCTGCAACATCAAGTGGAAACCTGGCAATGAGCCTGCTTATTTCGCTGGGTAGATCCCGCTTTTTTGAATCACGGCCAGGGCCTGTCGATGCAAGCTGGGGTTGGCCGCCGCCAGCACTTCTCCGGTGGAGGTGCGGGTTAAGGGATCCCCTCGCCAATCGGTAATCACGCCACCGGATCCCTCGATCACCGGCACAAGGGCAGCAAAATCGTAGAGGGCAAGGCCACACTCCATCACCAGATCCACACAGCCGCTGGCCAGCAGGCCGTACTGGTAGCCATCGCCCCCATAGGAGGTAATGTGAACTGCTTGGCTGAGCCCCTGGAAGCACCGTTGTTGGTCGGGTTGGGTGAACAAATCAGGGGTGGTACAGCTCAAGTAGGCGCGGCTGAGGTCGGTATTGGCCTTGGTTTGAGCAGCCTGTCGGTGAGAGGGGGTCATCCATTGGGTGGGTTGTCCCCGCACCCCCAGCCAGCGTTCCCGCAACACCGGTTGATCGATGATGCCCAAAATGGGGCGGTCTTCTTCCAAGAGGGCAATCAAAGTGGCAAAGGTGGGCTTGCCGGTGGAAAAGGCGATGGTGCCATCCAGGGGATCCAGAACCCAAGTATAGAGGGATCCCGTCTGGTGAAAACCAAACTCTTCGCCAAGGATGCTGTGTTCTGGCACTTGGGCCATCAGCAAAGCTCGCATGGCCCGCTCTGCCTCCCGGTCGGCCACCGTCACAATTGGGGAGCGGGCCTCTTTGTATTCGGCTTGCAGTTCTCCGCGAAACAGGGGGCGAATCACCGCTCCGGCAGCATCGGCCAGGGCCTGGGCCAGTTCAATCCACTCTGCCTTGACCACCTTTTGCCCACCCCATCTGCCCCTTCCCTTTCTTAGCATAGGGAAAAATTTCCTCTCGGTTTATGCGGTCTGGCTTGCTCTTAACTCCTCTGGAATGGCTTTGGACGGCGATTGGGGTCCTCCTGACCATTTTGGGCACCCTAACCCATTTGAGTTTTCCGCCCGGGCTGCCTGGGTTGGGGGGATACAGCTTCTCGCTGCAAATTGGGGGCGTGTTGCTGACGGCTTGTTTGGCGGGGCCGGTGGCAGCGGTGTGCGCCCAGATCGTCTACCTGGGGTTGGGGCTGGCAGGGCTACAGGTGTTTGCCCAAGGGGGAGGGTGGCAGTACCTATACCAGCCCGCCTTTGGCTACTTGCTGGGGTTTCTGCCAGGAGCCTGGGCCTGCGGGACAATTGCTTTTCCGCAACGGGATCCCTATCCACCCCCTTCTCCTCTGGCCCGCCAACGTGCTGTCGATGGGAAGCGGTTGGCAGGAGGGATCCCTTACTCCCCGGTGGGCCTCCAAGAGCTGGGATCCGGCAGCTTGGTGGCTTTGGCCTTGGTTCACCTGACCGGGATTCTCTACCTTTTGGCCACACAACCCTGGAATGGGGAGTTGCTGAGGTTGATAGGGCTTTACTCCGGCTATACTCTGCCGGGACAGCTCATCGTGGCCAGCTTTGTTGCAGTGATAGCGTTGCTGTTGCGGCGCTTGCTGCTGCTCTGAAGCAAGGGAATCAACTCTGCGCAAAGGCCCATGCAGATTTGGGTCGTGGCGCATCTTTTCTCAAGCTGCAGAGGCAGAAAGTAGCTTAGAGCCGTGCTAACGGCAGTCCCTGAGGGGAGTGTAGATTCTAGTCAGGTCTTGTGAGGATTGACGGGTTTTCGTGAGGAACTGAGGGATGCAACGGACTGCTCTGATCCTTTTGGCCACTGGCCTGGCTGCCTGTGGAGATGGCGGCAGCTCAGGGGGCTCGATCCTGCCCCCACCCCAAGGCCCAACGGTTTCGTTTATCAATGCGCCCACCTCGGTGCGGGTGGGTACCTCCACGCCGGCCTTCACGGTGCAGGTGAGTGTGCCCGGCGGTGCTCGTCCAACGCAGTTCCTCGAGCTGGAAACTTTCAACCCCAGCGGCGTGCGCGTGCAAAGGGAATTCTTCAGCCCACAGCAGGCCGGCTGTAACCCTGGGGCCACCTTTTGTAGCTTCAGTACCGATTTCCGCGTTGCCCTCGGGGATCCCATCGGCGTTTGGCAGTTCCGGATTACCGCGTTTGACCAACAGAATCGCTCCGGATCCCAGACATTGCTGATTACCGCCTTCCAGTGAGCCAGCCGAGTTGCCAGCTTTGAGGCGAGGCCATTCACTCCAGAGGGGAATGGCCGCCACAGGTCGTGCCAGCGGGACGGAGTTGCAATAAGACTGAATCTCGCTCACCGCTGCTGCAACCCATGACCAGCAGCAACTTTGTCGCTACCCCGCCAGCAGGAGCTCCCTGGGCATCCGTTCTCCCATAGCTAGGGCAACCAGCAAGGTTCGGCAAAAACAGGGCCAGAGGCATGCTCCCTCAAGCGATGAGCCAGTTATCACTGGAGTTCGCAAGCTGCCCAAGGCGGGATCCCCTACTCCAGGTCTCGACGGTTGGGGTTACGGGAGGGATCGTTGCTCAAAAAACCAAACACAAAAAGCCCCACAAAAAAGATGACAACCGCGTAAACAGAGATTTTCAGTAACAGCATAGTTTCAGCAACCCGTTTCCGACTGAATGAACCGATGAGGCGCTAAGGCAATGGTAAAGCAAGGGCGAACCACCCCAGAGAGGGGATCCCGTCAAACCTGAGACCCCGCAAAACTTCTTCACAACATCATACCTCTCAGAGGGCCTTTTTCCCGCAAATGGCCCCAGTCTCCCCCCGAGAGATCCTTTCATCCCATCCTCAGAAAAGGCTGCAAAGCTTGGCCTGTTAGGGATCCCCGGCAAGAGCAGAGATTGTTAAGAAATATGCTGGGCTGGAAACAAAGATTGCAACTCCTCAGCGGCGGCAGCGCTCGCGGGCGACTGGGACATAGGAAGATAGGATTTGTGGCTTTGCCGGGTCTTGCCGGACGTGTGTTGGATTTGCCCATGCCTTTTGATCGGTTAGGTGACTTAGAGGCTCTGGATGGGCGGTCGGAAACTCAGCCGCAAACTGCGTCGGGGATCTATCGGCCTCAGGAGTTGCTGCTTTCCGATGGGATCCCAGCTTTTCTGCACCACTGGCCCCAGGGATCCCCTTGCGGACGGGTGTTGCTTTTGCACGGTAAAGGGGATCACGGCGGCGGGTTTTGCCCTTTGGCCGGCGAGTTGGCTGCTCAAGGGTGGGAGGTTTTGGCGCCTGACATGCGGGGATTTGGTCGCTCCGGCGGGATCCGCTGCTGGATCGACCGTTTCAGCCAATATCAAGCCGATCTGGAGAGGATCACGCAGCAGATTTGGCCGCAGAAAGGGATCCCGCAGATCTGGTGTGGGTATAGCGCGGGGGCCAACTGGGTTACGGAATATGCCCTTGCCCATCCCGGCCAGGTGCAGGGCCTGATCCTCATCTCTCCCGCTTTTCGCATCGACCACTATTTCACCCCTTTGACCCACGCCCTTCTGCAAGTTTTGGACAGGGTTATTCCCCAGTTGGCCTTGACCGGCCTCTACGAGCCAGCGCGGGTGACTTCCCTACCCGAGCAGCAAGCCGCCTTTGCGGCGGATCCCCACATGTGTGGTGTAACGCGGGCCAGATTCACAGCCGAACTGGTGCGCAGCGGGCAGCGCTGCCTTGATCAAGCCCATCGGCTCCGCCTGCCGGTTTTGCTGCTTTACACCTCTGCCGATATCGTCGTCAATCCTGCCGGAGCTGTGGATTTTGCCCGTCGGCTGCCCCAGGGAGAAATCCACGATTTTCCCCAGTCCCGCCACGATCTTTTACACGACTGCCAAGCGGAAGCGGTAAAAGAGCCCCTTCGCCGCTGGCTGGCCCGGCATTTCCCCTCTGCCCCGGATGTCGCCCCTCGCCGGACGACCAGCTCAGCCCCTACCGACCTCATGGCAAAATAGAAACGCCCTCTTTCCTGCTGCTCCCATGAGCCAAGACCTGATCTACCGTCCCCGTCGGCTGCGGCGCACAGAGGCCTTCCGCCAGATGGTGCAGGAAACCCACCTGCGGGTGCAGGATCTGATCTATCCCCTGTTTGTCATGGAGGGGGAGAACCAGCGGCAGGAAGTGGAGTCGATGCCCGGCTGCTACCGCTACACCCTAGACCTGCTGCTAAAGGAGGTGGAAGAAGCCGCTCAACTGGGGATCCCGGCGGTGGCCCTGTTCCCGGTGGTGCCGGAAGAGAAAAAGGATCCCACCGGGCAGGAGTGCTTCAACCCGGAGGGCTTGATCCAGCGGGCGGTGCGGCGGATTAAACAGGAAATTCCCGAGATCTTGGTGGTAACCGATGTGGCTTTGGATCCCTACAACAGCGATGGCCACGATGGCATCGTGCGGGATGGGGTGATCCTCAACGACGAGACGGTGGAAGTTTTGGTCAAGCAAGCCCTCTCCCAAGCAGAGGCGGGAACGGATATTGTGGCCCCCTCGGACATGATGGACGGTCGTGTCGGTGCCATTCGGGAGGCCCTGGACGACCAAGGCTATACCGATGTGGCGATCCTGGCCTATTCTGCCAAATATGCCTCTGCCTTCTACGGCCCCTTCCGCGATGCCCTGGGATCCGCGCCCAAATCGGGAGACAAGAAAAGCTATCAAATGGATCCCGCCAATGCTCGGGAAGCCATCAAGGAAGTGGAGCTGGACGAGGCCGAGGGGGCGGACATGGTGATGGTGAAGCCGGCCCTGGCCTACCTGGACATCATCTACCGAGTTAAGGAATCGACGGATCTGCCCGTGGCCGCTTACAACGTCAGCGGCGAGTACGCCATGATCAAAGCCGCCGAACAAAAGGGCTGGATCGACGGCAAAAAAGTGATGATGGAATCGCTGCTGGCCATGAAGCGGGCTGGCGCCGATATCATCCTCACCTACTTTGCCAAAGAGGTGGCCTTGCTTCTCAAACAAGCCTAGGCAGAGGCAGCCTACGGCCTGGCAGGCGACTGGGTGGACTGCCCGATCCAGGAAGGGTGGGTGTTCTTCTCGTCGTCCGCCACCCAGGTACTGGGATCCACCAAACGCACCTGAATTTGATTGCGTGGCACCCGATTCAGCCGTTCCTTGATCAGGGCCTCCTGCTGCAAGGGATCCATACCTCGATCCACCCCCTCCTGCAGCCGAGAAATCCGAGTGGACAAGACCTCGATATGCCGCTCCAGAACCTGGAGCCGGTGGTGCTGAGCCAACTGCACCGGCAAGAGGCGATACAAACCACTGAGGGCAGCCGCCGTAAACAAGACATTCACCCCGATGTGACAGGCCATCTCCCAGACTTGAGGCTCGTGGCCAGGTTCTTGCCGTCCGCGCCGGCGGGAGCGCTGGACAGGGATCGTCCGCCGACCGGAAATTGGGAGAGAGGAGGGAAACCCTGCCCGAACCAGGGATCCCTGCCCTTGGGAGCGATGCACTCGTGGAGCAACAGAGATGTCCAGCCGCGGCCCAGCAACCTGCTCTGCACGCATAGACACGTGGCGAGCCGGGGTACGGGAAGAAGACTTGGGTGTCACGGGTGAAGGGAAGAAAATAGGGGGACGATGAACCACCTCTGCTGCCAAGAAGCGCAGCTAGGGCCTATTGAAGCCGATTTTTCCAGGTGTGTCAGGCTTTGCCGCAAAACATTTTTATTCTTGGGCTTTCTTGGGCTCTGCCACTTCGCCAAGCTCAGCAAACGGATGGCGGGATCCCAGGCAATGGCCAACGCGGGGCAGGAAACGCGCTAGGCTAGAGGTTCGAGTAGCGGAAAGGCTCTGCACCGTTCAAAGGACAAGGGCGGCACAGGGCTTGTGCAGATGCAAGTCGGATCCACATCATGCGCATTGTCATCACGGGTGGAAGTGGTTTTATCGGGCGTCGCTTGGTGGCCCGTCTGCTGGAGCAAGGGGATCAGGTTTTGGTCTTGACCCGCCGCCTGGAGCAGGCCCGCCGCATTTTGGGGGAATCCCCCAACCTCAAGCTGCTGCCCTACGATCCCTACCAACCGCAAGCCTGGGCAGCCGCCCTGGAAGGGTACGAGGGGATTGTCAACTTGGCCGGAGAGCCTTTGGCTTCTTCTCGCTGGACAGAGACCAAGAAAAAAGAAATCCGTCGTAGCCGTGTGGAAACCACCCAGGCCCTTGTCCAAGCCCTCGCCTCCCTCAACCAAAAGCCCCAGGTGATGATCAGCAGCTCGGCGGTGGGTTACTACGGATCCCATCCAGAAGGGGATCCCCTGACGGAGACGGATCCCCCGGCCCAAGATTTTCTGGCAGGAGTCTGTCAGGCCTGGGAAGCTGCCGCCCGGCCGGTTGAGGAATTGGGGATCCGTTTGGCCATCGTGCGCACGGGGATTGTGTTGGGTCCGGATGGAGGAGCGCTGGGGCAGATGCTGGCCCCCTTTCAGTTCTTTATCGGCGGAACGATCGGCTCCGGCAAACAATGGCTGTCCTGGATCCACCGCGAGGATTGGGTGAGCTTGGTCTGCTTCCTGCTGGAGCAGGGATCCGGAGTGTTCAACGCCACCGCTCCCAACCCGGTGCAGATGGAAGAGTTTTGCCGAACCTTAGGCCAGGTCTTGGGTCGCCCCTCTTGGTTGCCTGTGCCGGAGCTGGCGTTGGAACTGCTGTTGGGCGAGGCAGCTCAAGTGGTTTTGACGGGGCAGAAAGTGATCCCGCAAGCGGCTTTGCAGATGGGCTTTACCTTCCAGTACCCACAACTGAAAGAGGCATTACGACAGATCCTCCTCCCCCGCTGACTTCTCTCTACGCCAATTATTCTTCCGTGAAATCGGCTTCCACCACCCCTGAAGCAGAGCTGGGATCAGGGCTGGCAGCCGCAGTGGGTGCCGGAGCCGGTCGCGATGCCTGGGGCACTTGCACAATTTGGGGAGTAAAGATGAATAGGTTGTACACCGTGTTGCGGCGGATGTTGTCCATCATCTCCAGGAACAGCTCGTAGCCCTCGTTCTTGTACTCGATCAGGGGATCCTTCTGACCGTAGCCTCGCAGGCCCACAGCTTCCCGCAGCGCCTCCATCTGCTGCAGGTGTTCCCGCCAGAGGGTGTCCACCTGTTGCAACAGGAAAAAGCGCTCTGCCTTGCGCATCAAACCGGGCTCAAAGGTATCCAGAAAAGCCTCTTTGGCCTCATAGGCCAGTTCTGCCTGCTTGATCAGGTAGTCCAAGATCTGCTCGTAGGAGAGATCCCGCAGATCCTCAACCTTGAGGTTCTGCTTCAAGAGCGGCACAAACTCCTGCATCTTGGCGGTCAGCTTGTCGATTTCCCACTCTTCCGGGGGCAGCTCTGGGTTGACATGCGCTCGCACAATCTCGCCAACGGTTTTGCGCACATAGTCAAGGATCTTGGTCTTGAGGTTTTCCCCCTCCAAGATGCGCCGCCGCTCTGAGTAGATGGCCCGCCGCTGGTTGTTCATCACCTCGTCATACTCGAACACCTGCTTGCGCATGTCGAAGTAGTATACTTCCACTTTTCTCTGCGCATTCTCCAGGCTGCTGCTGAGCAGCGGGTGCTCGATGGGCATATCCTCCTCCACCCGGAACATGTCCATGAGCTTGGCTACCCGCTCGCCACCGAAAATCTTGAGCAGGTTGTCTTCCAAGCTGAGGAAAAACCGCGAGGAGCCGGGATCCCCTTGTCGCCCGGCGCGGCCCCGCAGCTGGTTGTCGATACGGCGGGATTCATGGCGCTCCGTACCGATCACATGCAGGCCCCCCAGCCTCACCACCTCTTCGTGCTCGGCCTCAGTAATTTTTTCGTACTCGGCTTTGATGCTGTTGTAAACCTCCCGCAGTTGCAAAATTAGCGGATCCTGCACCGGCGCTTTCTCGGAAGCTACTGCGATGAGATCCTCCACCACCAGCTCTGGCAGACGGTTCAACCCGTACTTGGTCACCGCTGCCGCCACCACTTCGTCCAAGGCTTGGCTGGTGCGGGCCGACAGCTCACAGGGGTAAAAATTGGGGGAGACCACCGTCCAGGATTTTTTCGGCTTGGGTGCTGTCCCACCAAATCCCTGGCCACCCCCCCGTCCCACCATCTGAACGGATCCCAAGGGGTTGTCGGCGTCCAATTGAGCCAGCTTGGGCATCAGCCGTTCCCGCAGCTTGAGGCGGGCCATGTACTCCGCATTGCCTCCCAAGATGATGTCCGTGCCTCGACCGGCCATGTTGGTAGCAATGGTTACGGCGCCTTTTCGCCCCGCCTGGGCAATGATCTCCGCCTCCCGCTCCACGTTTTCTGGCTTGGCGTTGAGGAGGTTGTGGGGGATCCCCATTTCCTTGAGCATGGCCGAGAGGCGTTCGGATTTTTCCACGCTGGTGGTGCCCACAAGGACGGGGCGCCCCTGGGCGTGCATGTGGGCAATTTCCTCGGCAACCGCTTGCCATTTGCCCCTTTCGGTCTTGTACACCAAGTCGGGGGCATCTTTGCGGCGGATGGGTCGGTTGGTGGGGATCACCGTAACTTCCAGGTTGTAGGTTTTGCCGAACTCGGCCTCCTCAGTGCGAGCCGTGCCCGTCATGCCGGAAAGCTTGGGATAGAGCAGAAAAAGGTTTTGGTAGGTGATGGTGGCCAGGGTTTGGCTCTCGCTTTGAATCGGCACCCCCTCTTTGGCCTCCACCGCCTGGTGCAGCCCATCAGACCAGCGGCGGCCGGGGAGCACCCGCCCGGTGAACTCGTCCACGATCACCACCTCTTGATTGCGGACGATGTAGTGGACATCCTTGATGAAGAGCTCTTTGGCCTTCACCGCGTTAAAGACAAAGTGCGCCCAGGGATCCTTGGGATCAAACAGGTCAGAGACCCCCAGCAACCGCTCGGCGGCTTCAAACCCCTCGTCGGTAAGGATGACGTTGCGGGCTTTTTCATCCACCTCATAGTGTTCATCTCGGATCAGCTCCCGCGCCACCTGGGCTGCCCGCAGGTATTTTTCGGAGGGGCGAGCCACCTGACCGGAGATGATCAGGGGAGTGCGGGCCTCGTCGATAAGGATTGAGTCCACCTCGTCGATGATGCAGTAGTTAAAGGGCCGTTGCATCACCTCTTTGATGTCGGTGGCCATGTTGTCCCGCAGGTAGTCGAAGCCCAGCTCGCTGTTGGTGCAATAGGTAATGTCGCAGTTGTAGCTGCGGCGCTTTTCTTCGGGTGACATGCCCTCTTGCACTAGACCGACCGTCAGGCCCAAGAAACGGTGCACCTGCCCCATCCACTCCGAGTCGCGCCGCGCCAAGTAGCCGTTGACGGTAACGATGTGAACCCCCTTCCCAGTCAGGCCGTTCAAGTAGGCAGGCAGGGTGGCGACCAGGGTTTTCCCCTCGCCGGTTTTCATTTCGGCAATCTGGCCTTCGTGCAGCACCATGCCGCCGATGAGCTGTACGTCGTAATGGCGCAAGTTCAAAACTCGCTTGGCGGCCTCCCGCACCACGGCAAATGCCTCCGGCAAGAGATCGTCCAGAGATTCTCCTCTGTCTAAGCGCTGGCGAAACTCCGTGGTCTTGGCCTTGAGCTCCGCATCCGAAAGAGAGGCGATCTCGATCTCCAGCGAGTTGATCAGCTTGACGACAGGACGGTACTGCCGGATCTTCCGATCGTTGGGATCCCCGAGGAGCTTTTGTAGGGTTTGGAGCATGGGCAAGCCTAGGCCAATGAAGAACATTGATTAATGATGCAATTCTACCATTTTGACTTGGCCGGCCAGGGAGAGGTGGGCCCAGATGAGCTGAGAGGAGAACACCAAAGCCAACCAAAGCCATCAGAATGGATGAGGAGAGCCGGCAGTTACTTGCAGTCCGCGGCAAGAAAATGTCACTCTAGGGAGGCGAAGGGATCCCGACCAAACCGTACTCTGCCGAGGCTCATGAATTTTTTGGGTGTTGGACTGCCGGAAATGTTGGTCATCTTTGCGGTGGCTCTCTTGGTTTTTGGGCCCCGCAAACTGCCGGAGATTGGTCGCACGCTGGCCAAAACCCTGCGCAGCCTGCAGGACGCTTCCAGAGAGTTCGAGGCGCAACTGAACAAAGAGGCCCAAGAGCTGGAAAAAGCCACCCGCGGGACAACGGCTGCCGCCCCTCCCAAGGTTTCCCGAACAGCAGCCGCGGCTGAGCCCAAAGCCGAGTCGGTCGCCACAGCCGATACACCCACCTCAGAGATGGCTCCCCCCCCATCCGTAGCCGACGACGCTCAAACCGCAGACGCTGCTTAGTCTATGCCCCGCTTTAACCCCCTTTGCTTCGGCATGGAAATCACGCGCCTGTTCGAGCAAGGGCAGTCCTACTTCGCTCCTGCTAAAGTGGAGACCTGGCTGCGGCAGCATGGCCAAAACCCGTCCGACTATGAGATCTCGTTTCACCAGGAACTGCCCCCCGCCGGCTCTTCTGCGGCGATGTGGATTCGCATCGACCTAAAGCGTTGGGATGGCCAGCCGGTGGATCCCTGGCTATTGGAAGAGATCAACCGGGTAGATTGAGAATGGATTGCTCTTGGGGAGAGCCAGTCCCCACAAAGTTGAGGCTGTTGTCTACCGATGCCCAGTGCCACCCTGTTGGTATCTTGCCCTGATCAAAAAGGGCTGGTAGCCAAGCTCTCCAGCTTCATCTACAGCTACGGCGGCAACATCATTCACGCCGATCACCATACGGATCCCGAGGCAGGACTGTTCTTGAGCCGCATCGAGTGGGACTTGGAGGGCTTCCAACTGGAGCGAGGGGAAATTGTCCCCGCCTTTTCGGGTATTGCCCGTGGGATCCAAGCCAACTGGGAACTGCATTTTTCCGACACTCGCCGTCGCCTTGCAGTGTGGGCCAGCAAGCAAAGCCACTGCCTTTTGGATCTGATCTGGCGGCAAAGGGCGGGAGAACTGCCCGCCGAGATCCCCTTGATCATCAGCAATCACCCCGACCTGGAATCGGTGGCCCGCTCCTTCGGTATCGATTACTACCACATCCCCGTTTCTCCAGAGGGCAAAGCCGCAGCCGAAGCCCGTCAGCTCGCTCTCCTGCAGGAATATCGAATTGACCTGGTGGTGTTGGCCAAGTACATGCAGGTCTTGAGTGGGTGGCTGCTCCGCCAAGCCCCGCCGGTCATCAACATTCACCATTCCACCCTGCCCGCCTTTGCCGGAGCCAACCCCTACCACCGCGCCCATCAACGGGGGGTGAAGATCATCGGCGCGACTGCCCACTATGCCACCGAAGATCTGGACGAAGGGCCGATCATCGAGCAAGACGTGGTGCGGGTCAGTCACCGCGATACCGTTGCCGACCTCGTCCGCAAAGGCCGCGACATGGAACGCCTAGTCCTGGCACGGGCAGTGCGGTATCACCTGGAGAATCGGGTGCTGGTGTACCACAACAAAACGGTGGTGTTTGCCTGATCAGCCCGCGGGCGCAGCGTCGCTCAACGGGATCCCTTTCTGGTTTCGTAGGAGAGCCAAGATCTCGTCCTTCACCTCTTGGAAGGAAGAAGTGCGCTTGAGACTGTAGTCGCGCCGACTGGGGAAATCAACCCGGAGCTCCCGTTTCACCCGCCCAGGATGGGACGTGAGTACATAGATGCGCTGGGCCAGAAAGACGGCCTCTTCCACATCGTGGGTAATCATCAAAATTGAGGTGCGCGTGCGCTGCCAGAGATCCAGCAAAAACTCCTGCATCGTCTCCTTGGTTTGCACGTCCAAAGCGCCAAAAGGCTCATCCATGAGCAAAATCTTCGGCTGGGCCGCCAGAGCTCGGGCAATGGCCACCCGCTGCTGCATACCGCCCGAAAGTTGCCTGGGCAGGGCCTTAGCAAAACGCTCTAGACCGACGATATCTGACGATATCTGGGGAGAAGAAGTCATAAGCCCTGAAGTTCAGGTAACTGTGCAGCCAGCTTGAGAACAGCTGTTCGCTGGCCCAGATTCTGGAGTCGGGTTGAGATAAGCAGCAAATAGTTAAGTTGGCTACAGAATCCCCTGACTTGTTGCTTAGGTCTGCTTTGAATCTTGGGTCTTCTTTGAGATTTATAGGATCCCTCAATACTCGAAGGTCATGGGCGGGAAGCGGGAAGGGCGGGATCTGAGCTGGGCGGGTTCAGAGGCAGGAGCGGGATCCCGAAAGGCTTTTGCCTCCTGCTGAAGGTGTTGCATGGCCTGCTCGATTTCCTGAAGTCGCGCGTGGATTTGCCCTTGCCGCTCTCGAATAAACTCTAGCTCTTGGTTGAGCCGCTGCTTTTCGACAGTGAGCTGCTGCATTTCGGCATAGAGGGCGGATTCGGTTTGGCGGCGAGGGATCGAGCGCAGCTTGGGGCGAGGTCGAGTTCGGGGCACACGGGGCAAGCTCATAAGGGGGGATCCCGGAAAACGGCTTGCGCCTATCCTAGCGTGCTCTTGGCGGCCCTTCTATTCCTAGGTAGGATCCATTCGTCCGGTGTGGAAAACAGCGATGGTGGAAACTGGAGCAGACCTGTTGCAACGCTACGGCAGCGGTGAGCGGGACTTCAGCAACAGCCAACTGGCCGGAGCTGATCTGGCCGGGGCCGACTTGGCCGGGATCGACTTGGGGGGATCCATTCTCCGCCAGGCAAAGCTGGCCTCTGCCAACCTGGAGCGGGCCTACCTGAGCGGCGCCGACCTCAGCCAAGCGGATCTGCAGGGATCCAACCTGCGGCTGGCCAACCTAGAGAAAGCCAAGCTGCAGGGATCCCGATTGCAAGGAGCCAACTTGCGTGGGGCCAACCTGGCCGAAGCGGACTTGAGCGAAGCCGATCTCAGCCAAGCAGACCTGGCAGGGGCCAATCTCACCGGGGCCAACTTGAGAGGAGCCCTTCTGGCCCAGTGCAAACTCAAGCTGGCCAACCTGCGAGGGGCTTGCTACGACGCCACCACTCAGATGGAAGCGGGTGTTACACCGGTGGAGCTGGGCATGGTTCAAGCCTAGAGGGGGAAATGGGGCTAGTCCTCCGGCTCCAAGTCCAGGATCTCCTGAATTTCGGCATCGGTATAGCCCACCGCCCGCAACTTCTCCGATACCGTCTGAATCTCCCCTGGAGACAAATCCTGCTGCCGTACCCGATCCCAGAGATTGGCCACAATCTGCAGCAGCAAACCGCTGCTCTCCGCCTCAAACAGCTCAAAAGCCGTGGCTAGCTCAATGGCCTGCAACACCTCCTCGGCACTGCCAATCGGCTGATCGAGGGATCGTTCCTCCAGCTCCACCAGCAACTGGCGCAGTTGGTTCAGGCCATCCCCAAGAGCAGACATACAGCAGGCTCCACAACGGCACTCGAACCCTCACCCTAGCAGACCCCTATCATTCCGCAAAAGGAATCCCGCCAATTCTGCGGCAGCTACAGCTATTCTGATTAAGAGAGCGATTCAACTGCAATCGAGGCGATTGTCGAGTCAGCATAGACAATCAACAACACCCAAACAACACCGAGAGGAGATGCATGAGTATGGCCCCAGTGAACGTCCTGCCCAATACCCCCCAGCCTTTAGCCGATGAGGGTGGCACCACCTTGGACTATGGCAGCGCGGTTTACCGGCAGGCCTACTCTCGCATCAACGGCATTGTGATCGAAGGGGAACAAGAAGCCCACGACAACTACCTCAAGCTGGCCGAGATGTTGCCGGAAGGGGCAGAGGAGCTGCACAAGCTGGCCAAGATGGAATTGCGGCACATGAAAGGCTTTCAATCCTGCGGCAAAAACCTGCAGGTAGAGCCGGATAGGGAGTTTGCCCGCACTTTCTTCGCCCCTTTGCGCAACAATTTCCAAAAAGCGGCAGCAGCCGGAGACCTAGTTACCTGCTTGGTCATTCAGTCGCTGATCATCGAATGCTTTGCCATTGCCGCCTACAACATCTACATCCCCGTCGCCGATGAGTTTGCCCGCAAGATCACCGAGGGGGTGGTCAAGGATGAATATCTGCACCTCAATTTTGGAGAGCGCTGGCTAGGGGAGCATTTTGGCGAGGTCAAAGGGCAGATCGAAGCGGCCAACGCCCAGAACCTGCCTTTGGTGTGGCAGATGCTGCAGCAGGTGGACCAGGATGTAGAAGCCATCTATATGGATCGCGAGGCCATCGTCGAGGATTTTATGATTGCCTATGGAGAGGCGCTGGCCAACATCGGCTTCAGCACCCGCGAGGTGATGCGCCTCTCTGCCCAGGGTTTGCGGGCAGCATGACCCACCTCAGCATTCATCCTCTGCCGGCGGACTGCAGTTCTAGGCTGGCTACAGGCGGGTATGGACATGTTTTGATGGGATCCATCAGTTATCCAAGCGGGTAAACCTTTATGTTCGGCCTGATTGGGCACTTGACCAGCCTGGCCCATGCGAAGCGGGTGGCAGACAAGCTGGGTTATTCCGAATATGCGGAGAGCGACCTGGAGTTCTGGTGCATGGCTCCCCCTCAGGTGGTGGACGAGATCACGGTAACCAGCATCACCGGCCAAAAGATTTATGGGCAGTACGTCGAATCCTGTTTCTTGCCGGAGATGTTGGCGGGGGGACGGGTGAAGGCAGCTTGTCGGAAAGTGTTGAATGCCATGGCCCTAGCCCAGCGGCGCGGCTTGAACATTACTGCTTTGGGGGGATTTAGCAGCATCATTTTTGAGACTTTTCGCCTCGACAGTCTCCGGCGAGTCCGCAACATTGACTTGGAGATCCAACGCTTTACCACCGGCAATACCCACACGGCCTACATCATCTGTCAGCAACTGCAGTTGGCGGCCCAGCGCTACGCCATGGACTTGGCAGCCGCTACGGTTGCGGTGGTGGGGGCGACCGGAGATATCGGCAGCGCCATTTGTCAATGGTTGGTGGCCCACACTCACTTGGGCAAATTGTTGCTCATCGCCCGAGAGCGACGGCGTCTGGAGGAATTGCAGGCCAACCTCAAGCAGGGGGAGATCTGTTCGCTGGAAGAGGCCCTGCCCCGCGCTGACTTTATCGTTTGGGTGGCCAGCATGAGCCAAGGCATGGCCCTCGATCCCCAAGTTTTGCCGGATCCCTGTGTCATCATCGACGGTGGCTACCCGAAGAACATCGCCTCCAGCTTGCATCGGAAGGGGCTCTACGTCATTGACGGGGGGATGGTGGAGCACTCTTTGGACATTGAATGGAACATCATGCAGTTTTTGAATGTGGCCAACCCGGCCCGTCAGCTTTTCGCCTGCTTTGCCGAGTCCATGCTACTGGAGTTTGAGGGGCTGCACACCAATTTCAGTTGGGGCCGCAATTTGATCACCCTTGAGAAATTGGATCTGATCGGGCAGCTTTCTCGCAAGCATGGGTTCCGCCCCCTCATGCCCGAAGCCTAATTGAGATTCAAAATGAAGAGAGTCTCAGCCACAGCAGAGGTGCTGCCCCCGGTTAGGTCAATCAGCCCTCGACCGAAGCCGGACAAAACCCGAAGACCAAACGCCGAGAGACGGTCGCCATGCCCCAGTCCTTTACAGCCCACCTTTGGCAAGCCATTCAGCCCATCTACAAGCAAATCCTCGATCACCCCTTCAACCGAGAGTTGGCAGCGGGCAGCCTATCGCGGCAGCGGTTCCAGTTTTACTTGCAGCAGGATGCTCTTTATCTCACCGACTTTGCCCGCGCCCTGGCCTTGATTGGAGCTCGTTCCGAAGGGGCTGAGCAGGTGGTGAGTTTCTTGAACTTTGCCCTGGGAGCCATTGTGGCCGAACGCAGCCTGCACGAAAGCTATTTTCGCCTCTACGACATTCAACCCGAAACAGCCTATGCCCCTGCCTGCTTCGCCTATACCCGTTTTTTGTTGGCTGCGGCGGCTGTGGATCCCTATGAGGTGGCCATTGCCGCTGTGCTGCCCTGCTTTTGGATCTACCGAGAGGTGGGATCCACCATCTATCGCACCGCGCAGCCTGACAATCCCTACCAACAGTGGATCGACACCTACGCCGGGGAAGAATTTGCCCAAGTGGTGCAGCAGGCTTTGGACATCACCGACTCCGTCGCTCAGCAGGCTACAGAACCGCTGCGGGAAAAGATGAGGGCAGCTTTTGTCACTGCCTCCCGGTTGGAATGGCTGTTTTGGGACAGTGCCTATCGCCTCGAATCTTGGCAACCCGCCTAATCCTCAGCCGGTCGGGCTGGCTTACCAGACAGCAACTGCTGGGCTTGCGCGAAAACGGCATCCAACATCGGCTCCGTCAGCAGCCGTGTGGCCGTGTTGCGCCGGCTGGGATGGTAAGACGCCAGCAAATAGCGACCCTCTGCCAGGGGAATAACGCAGTTGTGGCCAAAGCGGGGACGGGGCCTGAGAGGTGGCAAGAGCGTCAGAGCGTGTTGGAAGGCAAAATGCCCCAACGTCAGGATCACTCGCACCTGGGTTAGCAGTTCCAGCTCTTGCTTCAGGTAGCCCAGGCAGGTCTTGGCTTCTATGGCGGTGGGGCGGTTCTCCGGGGGCACACAGCGCACCACTGCCGAGATGTAGCAATCCTGCAATTGCAGGCCATCCTCTCGGTGGGTAGAGGTGGGCTGATTGGCAAACCCGGCTCGGTACAGGGCGCGAAACAGCCAGTCCCCGCTGGGATCCCCGGTAAACACGCGCCCGGTGCGGTTGCCCCCATGGGCTGCCGGCGCCAACCCGATCACCCACAGCCGCGCCTGCGGATCCCCGAACCCTGGCACCGGTCGGCCCCAGTAGAGCTGGTCGCGAAAACGGGCCACCTTCTGAAGGGCGACTGCCTCTCGCCAGGCCACCAAGCGGGGGCAGCGGCAGCAACTGACGATTTCAGTTTGCAAAGTGGCCCAATCCTGGAGACCCAGCGCCTCACTCCTCCTCCTCGTCGTCATCCTCCTCTAGCTCGTCGAAGGCAGGGGTGGAATCGTCGATCAATTGATCATCTTCCAAGATCAAACGAGGCGGCAGCTCCGGCAACACCGCAGGCTCTTCCTCCTCTTCGTCAGGCTCCGGCTCGGCGGCAATCTCCTCGTAGGTGGTGAAGCCCGTGCCTGCCGGGATCAAGCGCCCGATGATTACGTTTTCCTTCAAGCCGCGCAGCCAGTCGGATTTGCCCTCAATGGCCGCCTCAGTCAGCACGCGGGTGGTTTCCTGGAAGCTGGCCGCTGAGATGAAGCTGTCGGTATTCAAGCTGGCCTTGGTGATCCCCAGCAGGACGGGCGTGTATTTGGCCGGCGCTCCTCCAGTAATGGCCATGGTGGCGTTGGTCTGCTGGATTTCCCGCAACTCCACCAGCTCGCCCGGCAGCAGGATGGTGTCGCCGCCATCATCCACCCGCACCTTCGAGGTCATCTGGCGCACCACGATCTCGATGTGTTTGTCGGAGATCTCCACCCCCTGGGAGCGGTAGACGTTCTGCACTTCGTTCACGAAGAAGCGCTGCACCTCCCGCAAAGCCAACCGCGCGGCTTGGTCATCTCCCAAGGTTTGGCGATGGTACTCGTAGTAGATCTCCAAGAGGTCGTGAGGGTTGGCAGGGCCATCGGTAAGGGGATCCCCCACCCCCACCGGCTGTCCATCTACCACGATCAAGCTCTGCCCCGGCAGCACAGGATAGTCTCTAACCGTGCCATCGGCTTCGATGACCTTGAGATCTGGCTCTTCTCCCCGCCAGCTCAGTTGAACGGTGCCGGGCCGCTTGGCCAGAACACACATTTCCTTGGGCTTGCGGGCCTCCAGCAGCTCCTCAATCCGCGGCAGACCCTGGATGATGTCCCCCGTCTTGGCCCGCTCAAACACCAGGAGGGCCAGGGAATCCCCCCGCTGCACCAGATCGCCATCTCGTACCTGCAGAATGGCACCCGCAGAAACCAAGTAGGGCCGCGCTATCCGCAACACCACTTGGCCGTCCGTTATCTGCATTACCTGTCCCGACTGTGGAGAAGGGATCCCAGGCGCCAGCTCATCTCCGGCCCGCACCAGCGCCCCTACCGCCACGCTGGCTGAACCTGTCAGGGGCACCTGCACCAGATCGTCGTCGGTAATCACCAGCACCCGCCGTACCACCTCCGCTCCCTCGCGGATCCCTTGGACGATCCCGGCCTTTTTGGCTTGGATTTCGGTGCGGGCGATAACATCTCCGCTGGCGATGGAGTCTCCTTCCTTCACCAACAGCCGCGTGTGGGTACTCCCCTGCGTCAGATCCGCTTCCACGTCGCGGCGCAGCAACAGGGTTTCCAGAATCACCAGTTGCAGGCGGCGAATATCTGGATCCTTCTCATCTTGGATCAGCTCGATATCGGCCTTCAGTTGTGGGGCGTCGGTATCGATTTCCAGCACCAGTTGGGTGCGCAGGAGCTCTACAGGGCCTACCGACTTCACCCGCTCCCCATCTTTGAAGGGAACCCGCTGCACCGCCCGCAGACGAATGGAGCGACCGGACTCGCTGGTGGACTCTTGAGTGGGCACCAAGGGCCGGTCGGGGATCTCGTACTCCTGCACCGGACGCAGCAGCAAGCCTGGGCCTTCGGGAGTTTCCACGTGTTCCAGGTAGACCAGTCGGTCGGGAACGATGCTGCTGAGCACCGGTTGCCCTGGCTGGATTAGGGTGCCACTTTTCACTTCCAAGTCGGCGGGGTTGTCCACCAGATGCAGGGATCCCGGCTTGATGACAATCTCCCGCAGAATGTCGTTCTTCTGGATGACTTCGACAACACCGGCATTCTGGCAAAAGATGTCTTTCACCACCTCAGTGCCTGCTTCCACATACTGGCCATCGTCCACGTTCAGCAGGGAGATGTCCTTGTTCACCTCGTGGGTCTCTTCCGGGATCCACAGCAGGGTGCCGCCCTGGATGACTTCGTAACCTTGCTTGGCCTTGCCGCGCCGTGCCACCTCAATGCCGGCGAACTTCACCAAGCCTCCCGTCTGACTGCGGAAGTGGTTGTCGATCAGCTCCGCCACCACCTCATCGTTGCCCACTTTGGTGCCCGGAGTAGCCTTGAGAACAAAGGTCTGCCCACTGGAAGTGTCCAGCAAAAATTGTTCCCGCCCCTGGTGGGATTCCACCCGTACCCGTGCTTCCCGCAACACCACCGAAGCGTTGATGATCTCCACCTCGCGCCCACTTCTGGTGTCGCTGCGCTCCGGTAGCCGCACAATACCGCCATGCTCCGTCACCAGCGAGGTTTCGGCGATCACATCCCCCGCCTGCACCCGATCCCCGTTTTTCACCACCGGCTCGGCCCCCGGAGGCAGGTTGTACACCTGTCCAGACATCACCCAGATCAATCCCTGCCGCTGGGCAGTGTAGGTGGTGTTACCCTGGCGGTCAGTCTTCTCCTCGATGGGCAGATCGGCAAAGCGAATTTCTCCAGCCAGGTCGGCCACCACCTCTTTCTGGGCTTTCTCGGTGCTCTTACGGCTGGCCTTGGCCAGGGACACCTCTGCAATCAACTGATCCCGCTGCACCTGGGCTCCGTCCCGCACCAGCAGGGTGGATCCCTGGGTCATGTCGAAGGACTCCCGTTGACCGTCTGGGCCTTCCAAGATGATTTGGTTGTTTACCTCCACTTGTAGAGCATCGTCGCCGTGGCGGGTACGGAAGGGGCGGGTGCGCAGATTTTTCGGGAACCGCACCACACCCGCAAAGGGGGCGCGAATTTGGCGGGCCACCTCCCCTGTAAACACGCCTCCCGTGTGGAAGGTGCGCATGGTCAACTGGGTGCCCGGCTCCCCAATCGATTGGGCGGCGATGATCCCGACCGCTTCCCCCAGATCCACCAAGCGGGAATGGGCCAGGCTCCAGCCATAACACATCCGGCACACGGAGCGGTTGGCTTCACAGGTGAGGGGAGAACGCACCATCACCTGCCGGATGCCGGCCTCCACAATCGTCTTGGCCAGGTCGTGATCCACCTCTTGGTTGCGACGGGCGAGGATCTCCTGGGTTTCTGGGTGCACCACGTCGCGCGCCAGCACTCGGCCCACCAAGCGCTCCTCCAGAGACACCACCACCTTGTCCCCATCCATCAGGTATTCCAGGAGAATGCCCTGGTCGGTGCCGCAGTCAGATTCCCGCACGATCACATCCTGAGACACATCCACCAAGCGGCGGGTGAGGTAGCCAGAGTCGGCGGTGCGCAGGGCCGTATCCACCAAGCCCTTGCGGGCCCCATAGGAAGAGATGATGTATTCGGTAACGGTCAGGCCCTCGCGGAAATTGGTTTTGATGGGCAAATCGATGATCTCCCCCTGGGGGTTGGCCATCAGGCCGCGCATGCCCACCAACTGGCGCACCTGGGAGACGTTCCCCCTTGCCCCCGAGTTGGCCATCATGTAAACGGAGTTAAGGGGATCGTTCTGGCGGAAGTTGCTGAGCATCTCCTCCTTGATCTGGTCGTTGGTTTGGTTCCAGGTGTCGATCACCTTTTGGTAGCGCTCCACCTCTGTGATTTCCCCGCGGGTATAGCGCTCGGTGGCCGCCTCGATCTCGGCTTCCGCTTGCGCCAACAACTGCCGCTTGCTGGGGGGAACGCGCAGATCTTCGACGCTGATGGAGACGGCTGCCTGGGTGGCGTATTTGAAGCCCAGGGTCTTCAGAGCATCCGCCATCTGAGCGGTGCGGGCCGTGCCGTAGCGGGCAAAAGACCAGGCAATCAGGTTACGCAGCTCTTTTTTGCCAATTTGATAGTTGCGAAAGGGCACAGGGGGCAAAGGGGCGTCGGCTTTGTTGCCGTCGGCAGCCTGCCGCGACAGGCCAGCGGAAAATCGTCCTTTTTCGCTCATGATGCCTCGCTAGAGAGAAGAGGAGAGAGGGGAGAGAAGAGCCGTCCTACGGCAGAGGATGAACTACGCAGACAAAATATCTTGCACGGTCTTGTTAAAAATGATCCGGCCCGGCGTGGTGCGAATGTACTGGCTGATCACGTTGCCGTCTTGATCCTCGCGGATACGGCGGTAGTTGGTGATCTTGAGGCGAATGCCGCCTGGTTCTTCGATGATTTGCGGCTCGGACTCTTTTTCGCCCTTGCCCAACTCCATCGGGCCGTGGTAGCGCACCCAGACCTTGCTGTGCAGGCCGATAGCACCGCGGTCGTAGGCGATGAGAGCATCTTCCAAGCTGGCAAAGAAGCGATCGCCAATATCTGGCGCGTGGGGGTTGTCCGCCGTCAGGTAGTAGCACCCCAACACCATATCTTGGCTGGGGGTGATGATGGGAGCGCCAGTGGCAGGGGAGAGGATGTTGTTGGTGGCCAGCATCAGCAGGCGAGCTTCCGCCTGAGCTTCCAGAGAAAGGGGCACATGCACAGCCATCTGGTCGCCGTCGAAGTCAGCATTGAAGGCGGGGCAAACCAGAGGGTGAAGTTGAATCGCCCTTCCCTCCACCAGGATCGGTTCAAAGGCTTGGATCCCCAGGCGGTGCAGGGTGGGGGCACGGTTGAGCAAGACGGGGTGGCCGTCGATCACCTCTTCCAGCACATCCCAAATCTGTGGGTCATTGCTCTGGATCATCTTTTTGGCAGCCTTGATGTTGTTGACAATGCCCCGCTTGATCAATTTGTGGATGACAAAGGGCTGGAACAGCTCGATGGCCATCTCTTTGGGCAGGCCACACTGGTGCATGCGCAGGTTGGGCCCCACCACGATCACCGAACGCCCGGAGTAGTCCACCCGTTTGCCCAACAGGTTTTGCCGGAAGCGCCCCTGTTTGCCCTCGATGATGTCGGAGAGGGACTTGAGGGGACGGTTGTTGGCCCCCGCCACTACGCGCCCCCGCCGACCGTTGTCGATCAGCGCGTCCACCGCCTCCTGGAGCATGCGCTTTTCGTTGCGCACAATGATCTCCGGCGCCATGATCTCCTGCAGCCGGGCCAGACGGTTGTTGCGGTTGATCACACGACGGTAAAGATCGTTGAGGTCGCTGGTGGCAAAGCGGCCCCCATCCAACTGCACCATGGGACGCAAATCCGGCGGGATCACCGGCAGCACCCGCAACACCATCCACTCCGGACGGGATCCGGTGGCGATGAAGTTGTCGATCACCCGCAGCCGCTTGATCAGGCGTGCCCGCTTTTGGCCGCGAGCAGTGGTGATCTCCTCCCGCAGTTGCTCCGCCTCTTTTTCCAGGTCGATATCCTTGAGCAGGCGCTCGATGGCCTCTGCCCCAATCATGGCCCAGTTCTCCGGCAGTTGCAGTTCGGATCCCTCCTCGTACATCTGATCTTCGATCTCGAGGAATTGATCCTCCGTCAGCAGTTGTTTGTAGGAGAGATTCTGGGCATTGCCCGGATCCACCACTACGTAGGCGTTGAAGTATACCACCTGCTCCACATCCCGCAGCGGCATATCCAACAGGGTGGCGATGTGGCTGGGGATCCCTTTCAAATACCAAACGTGGGTGACCGGAGCGGCCAACTTGATGTAGCCCATGCGGTGGCGGCGCACCCGCGACTCGGTCACCTCCACCCCACAGCGCTCGCAGACGATCCCCCGATGCCGTACTCGCTTGTACTTACCGCAGTGGCATTCCCAGTCTTTGGCCGGCCCAAAGATGCGCTCACAGAAAAGACCATCCATCTCCGGCTTGAGGGTGCGGTAATTGATGGTCTCGGGCTTGGTGACTTCCCCCACCACTTGACCATTCGGCAGGGTGCGCTGGCCCCACTCCATGATCCGTTCTGGAGAAGCCAAGCCGATTTTGACATAGTCAAAGCGTTGCTCTGTTTTGGCCATCGCCGTTTTCCTCCTGGCTTGCTGAACCCAAAGGAGAGGGAAGCCCCACCCTCCTTCGTGGGTTGAAGGGGATCCCCGTCACGTTCGCGTCAGGGGTGGGGAGCGCTCTCAACCCTCAAAAGTCCTCTTCCTCCTCCTCGTCCTCATCTTCCTCAAGGCTGCGGCTGGCATTCGCGTCAGCGGTGCGGAGCACTCTGGTAAAGGCGGGTGATGGCGAGAGATCCTCAGCCGTAACCGATTCATAAGTGGGTCGAGAGGGAGTATGACGGTTGGAAGTATCGGCCATCAGATCCACTTCCACATCGCAGGTTTGCCCTTCGCTGTCCACCTCCACCTTGTGTACCGACACATCTAGGCAGAGGGACTGCAGCTCCCGTACCAGCACCTTGAAGGACTCCGGCGTGCCGGGTCGAGGGATCGGCTTGCCCTTGACAATGGCGTTGAGAGCCTCGTTGCGCCCCACCATGTCGTCGGACTTGACGGTGAGCAACTCCTGCAGGATGTAGGCTGCCCCAAACGCCTCCAAAGCCCACACCTCCATCTCCCCAAAGCGCTGGCCGCCCTGCTGCGCCTTGCCCCCCAGCGGTTGCTGGGTCACCAAAGAATAGGGGCCGGTGGAGCGGGCATGGATCTTGTCATCCACCAAGTGCACCAGCTTCAGCATGTAGGCGCGGCCCACCGTAACGGGCTGGTCGAAGGGCTCCCCGGTGCGACCATCAAACACCTGGATTTTGCCGCAGTACCTGCCTTCCGGGTTGAAGATCCAGTCCTTGCCGGTCTTCTCTCGGGCTTCCCTCAGCTTGGCCTCCACCGTCAGACGGGAGGCTTCTAAACCGTGCATCTCGTCGAAGGGCATCAGCTTGAAGCGCACTCCCAGATGCTCTGCTGCCCAGCCCAGCAGGCACTCGTACACTTGGCCCACGTTCATGCGAGAGGGCACCCCCAAGGGGTTGAGCACCACATCCACCGGTGTGCCGTCCGCCAGGTAGGGCATGTCCTCAATCGGCAAGATGCGGGAGATGATACCCTTGTTGCCGTGACGGCCCGCGATCTTGTCCCCCACCTGGATTTTGCGCTTGAGGGCAATGTAGACCCGCACCACCATGTTGGCGCCGGGAGGCAGCTCATCCCCCTGTTCGCGGGTAAAGATGCGTACATCCACCACCCGACCGCGCTCGCCGTTGGGCACCCGCAGCGAGTTGTCCCGCACATCCCGAGCCTTTTCCCCGAAAATGGCCCGCAATAGCCGCTCTTCTGGGGGCTGATCCGACTCCCCTTTGGGGGTGACTTTGCCCACCAAAATGTCGCCGGCCTCCACCCAAGCCCCAATGCGCACAATGCCGTTCTCATCCAGGTCCCGCAGGGCATCTTCCCCCACGTTGGGGATTTCGCGGGTAATCTCCTCAGGGCCCAGTTTGGTTTGCCGGGCCTCGATCTCGTGCTTCTCGATGTGTACCGAGGTAAAGACATCGTCGTAGACCAGCCGCTCGCTGATCAAGATGGCATCTTCGTAGTTGTAGCCCTCCCAGGGCATGTAGGCCACCAACACGTTTTGGCCCAAAGCCAACTCGCCCCCTTCGGTCGCCGGGCCATCCGCCAGCACCTGGCCAGCCACCACCCGATCCCCCGTATAGACAAGGGGACGCTGGTTGAGGCAGGTGTCTTGGTTGGAGCGCTGGTATTTCTGCAGGCGATAGACAATTGGATCCCCGCCGTCGTCTGGCCGCACCACGATTTCGTCGGCAGAGACATAGGTCACCACGCCATTGGTGCGCGACACCACCACCATGCCGGAGTCGCGTGCCGCCTGGGCTTCCAGGCCAGTGCCCACGTAGGGCCGATCCGGCTTGAGCAGGGGCACCGCCTGCCGCTGCATGTTTGCTCCCATCAAGGCACGGTTGGCGTCATCGTGCTCCAGGAAGGGGATCAAGGAGGTGGCCACCGAGATGACCTGCACCGGCGCCACTTGGACGTAGTGCACTTCTGTGGGGTGGGCGGTGGTGAACTCTTGGCGGTAGCGCACCGGCACCAAGTCGGCAGTGATGCGGCCCTCGGCATCCACCGGCACATCCCCCGGGGCCACGCGGTACTCGTCCTCTTCGTCAGCGGTGAGGTAGACCATGCCCAGATCTTTGCGCACCACGCCGTTCTCGACCCGGTAATAGGGGCTTTCGATAAAGCCGTACTGGTTGACGCGGGCATGGGTGGCCAGGGATCCAATCAACCCGGCGTTGGGGCCTTCTGGAGTTTCGATGGGGCAGATGCGGCCGTAGTGGCTGGGGTGGATATCCCGCACCGCAAAGCCGGCCCGTTCCCGACTTAGGCCGCCAGGGCCCAGGGCAGATAACCGGCGCTTGTGGGTCAGCTCCGCCAGGGGATTGGTCTGATCCATGAACTGGGAGAGCTGGCTGGAGCCGAAGAACTCCTTAATGGCCGCCACCAAGGGTTTGGGGTTGACCAAAGAGGCCGGGGTGAGGTTTTCCGACTCGGAGACTGTCATCCGTTCTCGGATGATCCGCTCCAGGCGATTCAGGCCCACCCGCACCTGGTTTTGCAGCAGCTCGCCCACGGAGCGCACGCGGCGGTTGCCCAGGTGGTCGATGTCGTCCACATGGCCGATGTCGTACTCCAAATTGATCAGGTAGTCGATGACGGCCAAAATGTCGGTGACGGTAAGCACCCGCACACTTTCGGCTACGTTCAAATTTAACTTTTTGTTCAGCTTGTAGCGCCCTACCCGGCCCAAATCGTAGCGTTTGGGGTCGAAGAAGCGGGATTCCAGCAACTGCTGGCCACCCGATACGGTGGGGGGTTCCCCGGGCCGCAACTTGCGGTACAGCTCCATTAGGGCTTCTTCTTCGGTGTAGGGCCCCTCTTTCTCCATGGTTTTCTGGAAGAATTCGGGGTGGCGCAGGTTGTCGTAAATCTCGGAGTCGCTCAGGCCCAAGGCTTTCAGCAGAACTGCCGCCGAGAGCTTGCGGGTTTTGTCGATGCGCACCCACACCAGGCCGTTTTTGTCGGTCTCGAACTTCAGCCAGGCACCGCGGTTGGGGATGAGGCTGGCGCTGTAGGTGCGACGCCCGCTTTTGTCCAGCTCCGATTTATAATAGACGCCGGGGCTGCGCACAATTTGGTTGACGATCACCCGCTCGGCGCCGTTGATGATGAAGGTGCCCCGATCCGTCATCAAGGGCAGTTCGCCGATGAAGACGTCCATGTCTTTGATCTCGCCGGTCTCTTTGTTGATCAGGCGAGTGGGCACCCGGATCTGCGCTTGATAGGTGGCGTCTCGCCGCTTCGCCTCCTCGGGGTCGTAGCGGGGGCGGTTAATCTTATACCCTTTGGAGGGATCCCCAGGGCGATATTCGGGCAGGAAGTGCAGTTCCAGCTTGCCGGTGTAATCGACGATGGGGGAAAAGCTGAGAAGCTCCTCTTCAAACCCTTCTCGCAAAAACCACAAGAAACTCTCCCGCTGAATCTCCACCAGGTCAGGAAAGGTAGGAGCGACAGGGGATGGCACTGCTAATTGTGTCATGCGTTGCTCGGGAGGGGTCGCGCTGCAGTCAGGCCTTCCATTATAGAAACCCCGCCAACGATCGTCAACGAACGTTACAAAGGCCGAGGGACTGTCCGGATCCCTTGAGGGCTCACTTGGAAAATCTCGGCAAAACCGCTGGGGATCCCCTTTTGGCTGCCGGAGCAGGGACGATTCCCACCGTGCCTTAAGGATTGTTCACATCCATTCACACTCAAGCAGATTATTCTAATCTTTAACCGTTTTTGCGGATCATCCGCTGCTCCAGCTCGGATTTCCGGTCGACCTTGGGGATCGGAGGGGTGGTTCTGACAGGCTCAGCCGGTCGCCAGGGTGGACGCGGCGCCGGTCTTTGTCGCTTTTGAAATGCACGCTGTTGATGCAGGCTATGGGGCAAGACGCGGAGCCATCAATCATGAGAAAGGATCGGGAATGGGTTTACAAAGCTTCTCAGGCTGGGGGAACCTCGGGATGGCTTGCGGGTGATCTGCGGGTGATCTAATGAAGCACAGTTTGTTGGCGAGGAGGGTTTTGTGAGTCAAAGTCAGAACAATCAGAATAAAAAAAGTGATCTGTATAACCGGGACCACAGCTTGTCGGCCCAGTTGCGGGAGGGCACCAAGCAGTCCCACACTATGGCCGAGAACATGGCCTTTATCAAGTGTTTCCTGAAGGGAGTGGTGGATAAGCGGGCCTACAGCCGCTACCTGGGCAATTTCTACTTTGTCTACAGTGCTCTGGAAGAGGGCTTTGCCCAACTGCGAGAGCACCCGCTGGTGGGCCGGTTCTACTACCCGGAGCTGTGGCGCAAGACCAGCTTGGAGAAGGACTTGAATTATTTTATCGGCCCCAATTGGCGCGCTGTGGTCAAGCCCTCCCCTGCCTGCCAGGTCTATGTCAACCGCATCCGAGAAGTGGTGGAAAAAGATCCACTTCTCCTGATCGCCCACGCCTATACCCGCTACATCGGTGACTTGTCGGGTGGCCAAATCCTCAAAAACATCGCCCGCCGGGCCATGGGCTTGCCGCAGGGGGAAGGAACGGCCTTCTACGATTTCGAGCAGATCCCCCACGAGGGCAAGTTCAAGCAGCGCTACCGTGCCCAGCTGGATGCGTTGGAGCTGGATCAAGCCACCATCGACCGCATTGTGGCAGAGGCCAATTATGCCTTCAAGCTGAACATGGACTTGTTTAGGGAGTTGGAGGGGAATTGGCTGTTGTCGATGGCCCGCTTGGCCTGGAATTCGCTGCTCAGCCAGTTTCAACGCAAGCCCACCCGTTCTGAGGCAGCCGCTCCCAGCTCCTGAGCCCTAGATTCCAGATCTCCCCTCTCCCAGAGGAGAGGGGGTGAGGGCTAGTTACATTCGAGGGTGTCGCGGGTGGCCCGACCAGTTACAGGGTTAACGCCGGTGGCCCGTTCACAGAGGATGGAGAGGGCGTCTTGCCGTATCAACGCATTGGTGAAATCCGCCCCATCAATTTGGATCCCTTCGACTCGGGCCAGCCACATCATGCTGTCCTGCAGTTGCGCTTCTCGCAGATCCGCACCCTGTAAGTTGGCCATGTCCAAAGTGGCCCCCCGCAGGTCGGCCCCGCGCAAGTTGGCTTTGCTGAGATTGGCCCCGAATAGGTTTGCCCCTGCCGCCTTCACGTGGCTGAGATCGCTTTGGCGCAGGTTGGCCTTGAGAAACTTCCAGCCGCTCAGGTCTTGCCCTGAAAAGCTCACCCCCTGCAGATCTCGTTTGGTGTAGTCCTCTGCCTGGGCCGGGGATCCCAGCGGAGTAACCCCCAGGCAGAGTATCAGCCCGCAAAGCACCATCCCCCGCAGGAAACGGCTCAGCCAAGACCGCCTCGCCAGAACCGAAGCCAGCCAAGCAACAGACATCGTGGATCCCTCCCTCAAGGAAACCTCCATGGCTTGGGAATTGCTTCTGGTTTTATCTTACCGGATAGGGATCCCGCCGGCAGATTGGGCTATCTTAAAGTCTTCTACAGACCAGATCCGCGATTGGCGAGGGGGCGACAGGGATCCATGTCCGAGATCGAGGTCTTCGATGCGGAGCAGTTGGCCGGGCTGATCGAGGGTCTGGCAGAGGCGATCGGCAGGGATCATCCCCACCTCCAAAAGTTGACGTTGATCGGCATTCGCACCCGGGGAGTTCCCCTGGCCTACCGCCTGCGGGATCGGATTGCCACTCTACTGGGGATCCCGCCCCAAGTGGGGGAGCTGGACATCACTTTTTTCCGCGACGATTTGAGCGCCGGCGGGTTGCGCACCCCCGATCGCAGCGAAATGCCGCGTGACCTGACCGGCCAAGAAGTGGTGCTGGTGGATGATGTTATCTTTCGCGGTCGCACCGTCCGAGCAGCTTTGGAGGCCCTAAACCACTTTGGGCGACCGGAACGGGTGCGATTGGCGGTGTTGATCGACCGGGGTCACCGACAGTTTCCCATCCAGCCCGATTACTGCGGTTGTCAGCTTTCTACAGAACCGGAGCAAACGGTGAGAGTCCATCTGCGGGAAACCGATGCGGAAGATCGGGTGCTGTTGATAGACAAAACGGCAAAGATCAAGTCCTGAGCCGGCGCTGGGGTGCGGTATTTTGGGGATGACCTGCTAAAACTTGCCGCCATGCCTCGGTTGCCGGAAACTCGCCGTTACGCTGTTTTGGGTACGGGTGCTTTGGGAGGATTTTATGGGGCGAAATTGCAACAGGCGGGCTTTGCGGTGCATTTTCTGCTGCACAGCGACTATGACCATGTTCGCCAAAGCGGCCTCTGGGTGCAGTCCTGCTGGGGGGATTTTCATTTGCCCCAGGTGAATGCCTACGCAGCCGTGGAGGACATGCCGGCTTGCGAAGGGGTGATCGTGGCTTTGAAAGCCACCCAAAATGCGCTTCTGCCGCACTTGATCCCGCCTGTGTTGGCCGAGAATGGCGTGGTGATCTTGTTGCAAAATGGGCTGGGGGTGGAACCCGAGATTGCCGATTGCGTTGGCCCAGAGCGGGTCATGGGGGGCCTCTGCTTCATCAGCTCCAATAAGGTTGGCCCCGGCCACATTCACCATCTGGATTACGGTTCGGTGCTGCTGGCAGAGTACGGCCCTGGCTATGCCCCCCAAGGGATCACGCCCCGCCTTCAACAAGTTCAAGCCGATTTTCAACGGGCAGGGATCCCGACTTCGCTCTCACCAGATTTGATGTTGGCCCGCTGGCAGAAACTGGTCTGGAATATTCCCTTCAACGGCCTCTCGGTGGTGTTCAATGCCGATACTCAGCAAATGATTCGAGACCCTGAGGCCCGTGCTTTGGCGGAAACGCTGATGCAGGAGGTGATACAGGGAGCTGCAGCTTGTGATCGCCTGCTTCCCGACTCCCTGATCCAAGAAATGCTCACCAATACCGAGAAAATGGCCCCCTACCGCACCAGCATGAAAATCGACTATGAGCGCAAACGTCCTCTGGAACTGCAGGTGATCTTCGGCAACCCACTGCAGTACGCTCGACAAGCTGGGATCCATCTGCCACGGGTTGAAATGCTCTACCGACAGTTGCAGGTGTTGGATCGCCTGAATCGAGGGATCCCTGGGGAGCAGCAGGCTTAAGTTTTTCAAGATCCGGCGGAGCGATCCCAGGGCTGGAGCAGGCTTTCTCCTTTGCTTGCGGGTAGACTGAGCCGCAGTCGTGTACTGTTGCTCTGGCTTTATGCCGCTGGGATCCACCCACGATCGCATTACCCTCTGGACGGCCCCCGGCATCACCCTAGCCGCCGGTGTGTTGGGGAACAGCACCACAGTTGCCCTGGCTGTGGGATCCGCCTATCTGTTCAGCGGCCTGATGTTTTCTGGAGATCTGGACACCTGTTCCCGACAGTATCAACGCTGGCTGTTCTTGCGCTGGATTTGGCTGCCCTACCGCAAGTGGATGCGGCATCGCTCCTTTTGGTCTCATGGGCCGATTGTGGGCACCGCCGTGCGGGTACTGTACTTGAGCCTATGGGCAGGAGGAGCTGGCCTGCTGGGGGCTTGGCTGGGATCCCGGTTGGGCTGGTGGATGTGGCAACCCTGGGTGTGGCGCAGCGATCTCTGGCAATTGCTGCAAGTTCACGCCGAGATGCTCTTTTGGATTGGGATGGGGTTGGAACTGGGATCGGTGAACCACAGCCTAAGCGACTGGATGGTCTCCCGCTGGAAACGCTGGCGCAGAAAACGCCGTCAGGTTCGATCTCCCGCCAGGCGACTCAGCTATCGTGGCTAGGGATCCATTGGGCCAAGGTTTGATTTTTCGCCCGCCACGGCATTTGAATGGCAGTGAGGTTACCTACTGTTCCGCAACGCGTAGTCATTTATCTCACCGTCAAGGTGAAACAAACGACCGGTTGCTTCCTGCTAAGGCCTCCGGCCCGCTACGCGAGCAGTTGAAATAGAGGGTAATAAGAACCACGACTGCTATCAGCCCCTCACCCCCCCTTGAACCTGTGCTGTGCCCACAACTCCGCGACCTATCCTCTCAAGAGGGCTGAAACTGCAAATCTTGGCCAATTACCCTTTAGCCCAGGTACTCTGCTTGTGGCCATTTCGATTCAAACTGGGACACTGCACCCATACCTAAAGCCTTGAATACAGGGAATCAGAAGGCTCTCCTCAGTAGCCCAAGCGTCTCACCCTAACTTGAAACGACTACTTGAAGCAGTTTTGTCAAGAACATTTCCTCTTACGTTGGCTAGGTATTGCGATTTAATCTCAATAAAGCTATGCTGTTACTCAGTTGAGTGGTGGAGTCATATCCATCAGTCTTCCTCTCTTGTCTTGGATGTGACAGGGATCCTGTGCTGGCAGAGCTGGCCATCTGCGTCAGCAGGGATCCCTTTTTCTCCTCTCCAAGGCTAAGCAAGGTTCTGTGCTAATGAGAGTCAGAATCAGTTGATAGAGAGATTTTTTGCTTGCTCATGTCAATCTGTGGAGGTGGCAGTGTAAAGGAGCAACAGCGGCTGAGGGTTATGGCTTTGGAAGGGGGCAATCTGGCTTCGGGAACCGGAAGACAAGACCGAATACAAAGATTGCTGCTCTAGTTTCCTTTGCAAACTTGTCAGAAGCTAAGGAAAAAGACCAACCTTTTGGGACAAACTGTCTGTCCTATGTCTTGTTTTGTCGTTCAAAAATTTATGTTGGGCTCAAGAGAAACTCTAGAAAAAAGTTGAATCAGGTGGAAGAATCAGTTAGAATCTAGCTGGCGTTAACGCTAACCGCGACGAAGAGACTGGAGGGAGGAAAGCCTAACAGCCTCTCTCCTTTTTTCTGTAGAGATTACCCTCACCTTCAACCCCTGTCTTGTGAGAGAGGGGGAAGCCTGAATGTCCTATGACCCAAAGCGGCTAGAATTTCCATCAACTCTTGTTTTATTCTCTATCCCAAACCTGATACTAAAGGGTTGCCCCTCGATCTTGTAACCATTGGACAGCCAGTCTATGTTGGCGTTTCTGCGCATAGGCCAAGGGGGTATGCCCATCTTCATTGCGAGGGTTTAGTTCGGCTCCATTTTCCAGCAAAAGCTCCAGGATTTGGATATGCCCTTCCCAAGCAGCCCAGTGCATCGGTGTCGCCCCGAATCGGTTGCGCGCATTGGCATTGGCCCCGTACAAGAGCAGAAAGCGAGCGATGCCCAAATCCCCTCGGGTGGCGGCTTCATGCAGAGGGGTTCGGCCTGTTTCGTCAGTGGCATCCACCGGCGCTCCCTTGGATAGTAGGCGGGCCAGAATGCTTTTTCGACCGGTGGCTGTGGCCCAGTGGAGAACACGACCAGTGTTGGCTCCCTTCTGGATGAGCAGACCGATTACCTCCGCCTGATCGGTTAAAGCAGCCCGCTGGAGAGGGGTATAGCCATGGTTATCTGGGAGATCGATATCGCTGCCTGCCCTCAAAAGACGCTCCACCAGCTTGACCTGGCCGACGGCAGCAGCCAAATGGAGAGGGGTGGCACCTGTGGGATCCAAGGCATTGGGAGAAGCGCCATGGGCCAAGAGCAAATCCAACAGTTCCAAATCGCCAAGGAGTGTCGCTTTATGAAGCAAAGTCATTCCCTGAGCATCGACAGCATTCACATCTTCCCCCCGCTGCAAATGGGCCAATAATTGTTTTAGATCTCGATTGGCAAGAGCTTGATGAAGCGCTTCACTCATAACAGATAGAAATAAAAAAGCCAAGTTGCAATGAAGTTGGGCAACAGGAAGGGATCCTCGATAGGCCGGAATGGAGGCTCCAAACAACTTGGGCAAAGTCTAACACTGGATCCCTGCTGCTGAGGGAAGCGGGAGAACCAAGCGCTTGGTGGGATCCCTTGGTCAAGCCGGGGCCGCAGCGATAGACTAGAGCTGGTTTTTGGCCAGGTCTTTTCCCGATCCCTTAGTTGCGCCACCGTTTATGGATTACTACGCGATCCTGAACCTATCTCCTGCAGCGGACATTGAAGAGATTAAACAGGCGTTTCGACGGTTGGCGCGGCAGTTTCACCCTGATGTGGCAGGGGAGGGATCCCGAGAGCGTTTCCAACAAATCCACCAAGCCTACCAAGTGCTGAGCGACCCTGAGCAGCGGCGGCGCTACGATGCACAACGTCAATCTGCACAACGTCAATCTGCACAACGTCAATCTCCACCCAGCTCTCCTGCTGCCGGCGAAAGGCGGGTGGTCATTCGCAGCATAGGCCCCTCATCGGCAGAGCAGCCCAATCCGGAAGGGCTCAAGGAGGGGATTGCCCGCGTCAAGGCAGCCTGGCGGGAGCGGAAGTTGCCCACGGCGGTGGCCCAGGCGGAGGCGCTGCTGAAACGGTTTCCCAACTCCAGCGAGGCCATCCACATCTTGGCGTTGGCCTACCAGCGCTTCGGCAACCATTTGATCTACGAGGGGCGCTATCAGCAGGCGGAAGCCTACTTGAGAAAAGCTTTGGCCACGGAGCCGCACAACCGAGAATTGGCCTTTGAAATCAAGCGAGATTTAGCCCGTCTGGGCATTCGGGAGGGATCCCGCTAACTTGCCTGCGTTGGGATCCCCAACGTCTGAGCTGCCCACTGCCGGAGTTGTTGGCGGTTGACTTTGCCCTGAGGGTTGCGCGGGATCCCCGTACACCACAGCCAGTGCTTGGGGTGCTTGAAGGGACTCAGTTGGCGGCTTAGGTGTTGCTTCAGGTGCATTTCCAGCTCTTTGGGGATCCCCGTTTTGGGGACGACCACCGCCACCACCTGCTGCCCCCATTCGGCATCCGGTAGGCCCAACACGCACACATCTTCCACCCAGCCGCTGGCTCGGATCTCCCCTTCCACTTCTGCAGCCATCACCTTTTCCCCGCCGGTTAGGATTAGGTCATCGGCTCGACCTAACCAATAGAGGGATCCCTGTCGGTCTAGATAGCCCAAATCGCCGGGGGTAAAGCCTTGCTGTTGCCCTTCGCGTAAGCGGTGCGTAGCACTTAGGTGCGGGTAGTAGCCCAGTGCCAGCGACTCTGCCTGAATGTGAATGTAGCCCACAGCATGGCTGGGCAGGGGATCCCCTTTTTCGCTGCGGATCTGGAGCGTGGCGTGGGGCAGAGGCCGACCCAGACTGTCGCTCCCTTGCCAAAAGGCTTCTGGCAGCAACGTACACACCTGGGAGGCGGTCTCGGTCATACCGTAGGTGAGGGCAAGGGGAAGGTGAAGTTGCCGGGCCTGTTGTCTCAGGCTGGGCCAGGTGGGGCCACCGCCGACCAAAATGGCCCGAAATTGGCGCAGGCTCTCCAAAACTCCCGGATGGGCGCTGAGCAACAGCCGTTGCAACTGAGTGGGCACCAGCGATAGAAAGCTCCCCGGCAGAGGGGGATCCCAAGCCTTGGCCTGCTGTTGCCGTTTCCAATCCCAGACAACCCATTGCCCACCGCTCAGCCAGGAGCGGACTGCCTGCATCAAGCCGCTGACGTGGTACAAGGGCAGAAGGCAATAGCTGTGTATAGGCCCGACGGCAAAGTGCTGTTGGTGGGCTTTGGCCGAGGCGCTGAGGGTCAGCCAAGAGTGCAGGGCCCATTTCACTTGGCCGCCAGAGCCACCCGTGGGGATGCCGATCAGCGGCCAATGGGAGCTGGGCACAGCTTCCCGCAAATCCCGCAGGCGCAGATTCAAGGGGGCGGGATCCCCTTCCAGTCGGCCCTGGCGCCAGCACCAGCCGGATCCCATATCCGCCAAAGCCTGTCCCCATTCCCGTTCTCCCCAGTGGGGATTACCCAGGAACAGCGGGATCCCCAAGCGTTGGCAGGTCAAAACTGCCGCCCACACCTGCACTGGATGCGAGTCCGCCACCAGCAGGGGAACGGCCTTGTCTGCCAAAGGGCGCAGTTGCTCTTCCAGTTTGGACAGGCACTCCTTCAAGTCTCCGCCATCCCCGGACAAGACAATTGACCTCATGGGCTATGGGTATGCCATCTCAACGGCTTCGCGGATCCCCTGCATTTTATTAGGGGATCCCCCCTCGATTTCCTTGGCAAGGAACGGTGAGGATAGGTTTGGGCTTGGCTTATCATGATCTAGGTTTGAACTGGGAGGTCTGTGTTGTGATCGAGCCGATTTTGTTGGGGATCGTCTTGGGCATGGTGGTGGTCACCTTGGCGGGCTTGTTCGTGGCAGCCTACAGGCAGTATCAACGCAGCAACAAGATCGGCCTGTAGGAGCAGCCTTTGGGGGGGTTGGAGAAAACCCATAGGGGAGAGAGAGATTGAGGTGGCATGGCAATGCACTGGCTGCGCACAGTTGCTGCTTTGCGGGAGCAGGTAGCCGATTGGCGGGGATCCACAGTTGGCTTGGTGCCCACGATGGGATCCCTGCATGAGGGCCATCTCAGCCTAATCCGCCGCTGCCGGCAAGAGTGTGACCACATGGTGGTCAGCATTTTCGTCAATCCGCTGCAATTTGGCCCCAACGAAGACTGGGATCGCTATCCCCGCGACGAAGAGGGGGACCGAGCTTTGTGCGAGGCAGCAGGTGTGGATGTGGTCTTTGCCCCTGACCCGCAAGAGATGGGAGCCGACCCCGCAACCGGAAGCGACCGCACCTGGGTCATGCCCCCCGAATCCCTTCTGCAGACCCTCTGCGCCCCCCACCGACCTGGCCACTTTCGCGGCGTGGCCACCATTGTGCTGCAACTGCTGAACTTGGTACAGCCGCAGCGGGCCTACTTTGGCCAGAAAGATGCCCAGCAACTGGCGATCATTCAACGTTTGGTTCGGGATCTGCAGATACCCACCACGATTGTTCCCTGCCCCACGGTGCGAGAAGCCGATGGCCTTGCCTGTAGCTCCCGCAACCGCTACCTTTCTGCTGCTGAACGACAGGTGGCCGCCGGGCTGTACCGGGCCTTGCGTCGAGGATATGACCATTGGCAGGCCGGGGATCCCTCAGCAGAAGGGATCCTTGCCGCCGCCCGTGCTGAGCTGGATCATACCCCAGAGCTGCAACTGCAATACCTGGAATTGGTGGATCCCCAAACGCTGCAACCGCTGCCGCGGGTGGAAGACAAGGGCCTGCTGGCCATTGCTGCCTATGTGGGGCAAACTCGCCTGATCGACAACCTGCTCCTTTCCCCAGAGCAAGGGGATCCCTCGCCGGAGAGAGTCCAGCATGCGGCACCGCCCTCTTCCGGCACGACCTCTCCCCCGCGTCGCCCGCTGATTGCCATCGACGGCCCGGCTGGAGCCGGAAAATCCACCGTGGCGCGGGCAGTAGCCGCCCAGCTGCAGCTTTTGTACTTGGACACGGGGGCCATGTATCGAGCCATCACCTGGCTGGCACTGCAACGGGGGATCCCTTTGGACGATGCCGAGCAACTCACCCAACTGGCCGCCCAAACCCAGCTCACCCTGCAGAGCGGCACCTCTTCGACAGAGCCGACCCGCATCTGGGCCGATGGCGAAGAAATTACCCAGGCCATTCGCTCTCCGGAAGTGACCCGCTGGGTCTCTCACGTGGCGGCAGTGCCGGGAGTACGCCAGGAGCTGGTGAAGCGGCAACGCAGTATTGGCCGGGATGGCGGTGCTGTCTTGGAGGGGCGGGATATCGGCACCCACGTCTTTCCTGATGCAGAGCTGAAGGTTTTCTTGACCGCTTCTGTTGGGGAGCGGGCGCAGCGTCGGCAACACCAACTCCAAGCCCAAGGGCAAATGGTGCCTCTCGAAGAATTGAAAGCGCAAATCGAGCAGCGGGATCGCCGCGACAGCGAACGGCTCATCTCTCCCTTGCGGCCTGCCCCCGATGCCATCTTGATCGACACAGATCACCTGAGCCAATCCGAGGTGCAAGACAAGATTGTCATGTTGTACCGGCAACTTTTGGAGCGATCCGGCTCCGCCCATTTCGATCAGTAGCCTTAACTCAATCAAGAACAAATCAACGGGATGAATAAGATCTTCGAGGAGCTGACTGGCTTGAGCAGCTTGGGTTTAGTCCTTCGACGCCACCCATATCCCGTAACGGAGCGCTATGGTTAATGTCTTCCTCTTGGCCTTTTTGCTGCTCCTCTCAGGAGCTTGCTCTGGGGCCGAAACCGCCATCACGGCCATGGACAACCTGCGCCTGGAATCTCTGATCGAAGAACAAGGGGATCCGCAGGGCTTGTATCGACTGGCCCAACAACAGCGCTCGCGGCTGATCACCACCCTGTTGCTGGTGAACAACTTTGTCAACATCGGCATTGCTGCTCTGGCCACAACCCTCTCCATTGAACTGTTGGGAACCCAGATTGGAGCTTTGGCCGCCACCGTGCCCACCACAATTGTGGTGCTCCTCTTTGGAGAAGTAGCCCCAAAGTCCTTGGCGGTGAGCCATCCGCTAGGGGTGTTCCGCTGGGTGGTGCGGCCTGTTCATGTCCTATCGGTGCTGTTGCGCCCTTTTAGCGACGCTTTTGAGTGGGTTGTCAGCAGGCTCTTCAATCTATTGGAATTCTCCCCCCTGACGGCCACCGCTTCTCTCAAGGATTTGGAGCTGCTGATCGATGTGTTGGGGCAGCGGGGGCTGCTGGATTGGCAAAAACGGCGGCTGTTCCGTGGGGCCTTGGCTTTGGACTTGCTGCAGGCGCGGGACGTGGCCAAGCCCAGAGTTAAAATGGAGACCATCTCCCACGACAAAACACTGCAGGATGTGGTGAAGCTCTGTTTGGAAACGGGCTACTCCCGCATCCCCGTACAGGGAGAATCCAAGGACGAGATCGTCGGCATCATCCACCTCAAGCAAGCCCTGCGCCATCTGGATCGAAAAGGCAATGCCGAAGTGACCCAGGCGATGGCACCGCCTTTTTTTGTGCCGGACACCAAGCGGGTCAGCCTGTTGCTCAAGGAAATGCTGCGCTCTCGCCAACACCTGGGGATCGTGGTGGATGAGTTTGGCGGCACCACCGGCCTCATCACGCTGGAAGACATTTTGGAGGAGCTGGTGGGGGATATTTACGACGAGAGCGACCTCTCCCCCCTGCTGCTGCAGCGGCAGCGGCGACCAGGTGGAGCTTCTACCTCCCCTGGCTGAGAAGCAAGGGGATCATCCCCTCTCTAAGTCCTAGCTGGCTCTGGAGGGATCCGTCTCCGCGGCTGTTGGGTTTTCGTGCGCGCCGGGAGTGAGCTCCCCAAAGCCGGCCTCGACGGGATAGCGGGCCACAAAAAAGATCCAGAAGCTGTGGATCCCTAGCCCCAAAGCCCACCAGCCCAACAGGGGCACCAGCCACGGCCAATCCGCGCGGTACAGTTGCTGAAAAAACACCAGCCCAGACCCGCTACAGAGGAAAACAGACAGGTGGGCGGCATAGGTATAGCGATCATCCAGCTTGCGAAATTCGGGATCCCGACGGGAGGGCTTCCGGGGCCAGCGAGGCGGCATGGCAAAACCATCCAGTTAAAACCTTCTCCAGTGTAGAACAGCCGTCGGCGGGGATCCCTGAGACTTGGGAGCGGCATTTCTGCTGCGGAACCCCAGTTTCAACGCCCGTTTGCCCAGCCAGTACACCAGCAAACCCATCAGCAGCACTGCCAGCCAAGGGGCCAGCACCGCCACCACCGCCAGCAGCAGAGAAGTGACGTTTTCGCCGGTGGCCAACAGCGGGTTGCCCAGCCCCCCTGTGGTGGTGGTAGAGGCCAATCGCAGCACATCGGTGGTGCCTTGGGTGATCCCAGCAGCCCCCCCTCCGAGAATGGCAGCCAAAGCCCAGCGCCACATCGGGCTCAGGTCACCAATGTCCCCCATTGCCGCCGACATCACCAGGATTCCGGCCACCACTGCCACCGGCGTTGCCACTACATCTAGCAAGTTGTCCACCCAGGGCACGTAGTAGGCAGAAACCTCGAAAAAGGTGGCCACCACAAAAACCAGCAGCGCCACCTCTGAGCCAATCCATTGCAGATCGGGAGCCAGCTCCAGATGTCCAGCCTGAGCCGCTATGCTCATCACCAGCAGCGGCACAAAAATACGAAAGCCACAGGCAGCACTGAGGCCCAGCCCCAAAAAAATGGCCAGTAGGCTTTCCATCTTGGCTCCTTAGGTTTGGTGGGAATGGCGGGGATGCTCCCGCCAGCAGCAACTGGGGGGATCCGTCTCGGCTGGCTGAACCTCGAACTCTAGCGGTCCCTCTTCAGTGTACAGGTGCAGGTCGAACCAGAAGGTGGATCCCTGTTCTAGCTTGCTCTCCAGGCAGATGCGGGTTCGATGTTTCTCCAGGATGTTGCGCACGATGGCCAACCCCAGGCCGGTGCCCTCTAGGGTGTGGACCCGGTTCTCGACACGGAAAAAGCGGTCGAAAATCCGCTCCTGATCTTCTGGGGCAATGCCAATGCCCGTATCGGCCACCGCCACCCGCACTGCCTGCGGGGATCCATCCGCCTGAACCACCAGGTGGGCATGTACCGTCACCAGGCCCCCTGAGGGGGTGAACTTGAGGGCATTGCCCAGGAGATTGGTCATCACCTGCAGCAGCAGATCGTAGTTGCCCCACACCAAAGGCAGATCCGGATCGACGAACTTGCGCAGCTGGATCCCTTTGTCGCGGGCCTGCAGTTGGTGGGTGCGCAAAGTCTGCTCGATCACTGCCGCGATGTCGACACCTTCAAAGTGGTACTGCTTGCCCGATTCCAGACGAGACAAATCCAAAACATCGTTGACCAGGCGGGTGAGGCGGTCGGTTTCGCGGTTGGCAATTTCCAGGTAGTCCAGCCGCTCCGCCGAGGACATCTGCTCGCCGTACTCGTAGAGGGTCTCGATAAAAGACTTGATGCTGAAGAGGGGGGTGCGCAGCTCGTGGCTGATGTTGCTGATGAATTGAGCCTTGGCTTCGTTGAGCTCCACCTCGCGGGTGATGTCCTGCACCGTCATCACGATCCCCTTGAGATTTTGCCGCCGCGGATCCGACACCGGCGAAAGCAGGATGCGGATAACACGCTTGGTGGGGCCGGTGAGGTTGACGCGAACTTCCTCTGCTTCTTGATCCCCGCGGGCAATTTGCATCAGGGGGCGGGCCAGTTGCTGCCGCAGATCCTCCGGCAACAGCTCCGGCAGGGGTTTGCCCAAAACGGGATCCCCTTCCCAGCCAAACATGCGGGAGGCGGCAGGGTTGAGCAGCAGCACCCGCAACTCGGCATCCAGCAAAATGGCAGCATCGACGATGGAGAAGACCAAGGTCTCCAACTTGGCTTTGGCTGCAGCCAGTTCCTCGATGTTTTGCTCTTCGTAGCTTTGCAGCCGCTCCGCCATCTCGTTAAAGCTGTCGATGAGCTGGGCCAGCTCTCCCCCGAAGGGCAGGTCGATGCGCTGCTTGAAGTTACCTTTGGTGATCTCCTGGACACCTTTGACCAGCTCTTTGATGGGATAGGTGATGGTGAGGGCATTGACCACCGCTCCCAGGATGGCCAAGACCCACACCGCCAAAAACACCCCAATCGAGACCTCCCGCGCCAGCTGGGTGGAGCGCACCAGGGCGGGATTGGGATTGATGCCCAAGCCGAGGGTGCCCAAAAAGCGGCCCTGATGGTAGATGCCGACGAAAATATCCGTCACCCGCCCAGCAGGGGTAAGGTGGGTGCGCACCAGCGGTTGGCCCTCAGCAGGAGGACGGTTGTCCGGCAGTTGCATGCGACGGGTAAGGCTGAGGGAGGTTTTCACCTCCTGATTGGAGAACGGGATCCCGTAGTAGATGTTTCCTTCGGGATCGGCGTAGAGCAAATAGCGGATGCTGCTGGTGCTCTCAAAGTACTGGCGGGACAGTTGCGCCACTTCGCCAATGCGATCTTCCGCAATCAGGGGGGCGACATTGGCGGCCAAGAGCAGCCCCAGATCTCGGCCAAAGCGGGCTTCGTTGAAGCGAGCATCCTGCTGCACGGTGCTGACGGCCCAGAAGGTGAAACTGCTCACCACCAATGAGACCACCAGCGTTGCCACAAAGAGCAACTGAGTTTCCAACCGCAGTTTTTGCTTCCATCGCGCCCACCAGCGCCGCAGGGATCCCATAGAGATCCCGGTCGTTGTTGGCACTGACATGTCCACAGCGCCAGGCAATGGCTCGGCAGGAGAAGAAGCCAGCTCAGGAGATTGGACTTCGGCAATGGGCTCGGCTGGCTCGACAGTGCTGACAGGAGGCATGAACCCAACGTGAACAGATAGCGTGAACGGATATAGGGCGGTGATTCGCCACCATTCTGACATGGGCAGGCGATCCCTTTGTCTCAGCCAAGGCCGGGTGAGAACCGGTATGGGATCCCGGCTTCGCAACGCAACCTGCTCCAGCCGACCTGCAGGGGAATGGTTGCCAATACCGATAAAGGTATCCCCAAGCAAAGCTTGTCAGCGCCCCTAAAGTTGATAGACTAGAAAATCGTGCTTCACCAGGTCAGAGTGACCGGAAAAATCGTGACCAACAGCCCCGTCAGCCAATTTATCCAACATCATTTTCGCCACTTCAACGCAGCCGCGCTGCTGGATGCAGCCAAAGGTTATTGTGCTCACCTGGAAAAGGGCGGCAAGATGATGGTGACCTTGGCCGGTGCCATGAGCACAGCAGAGCTGGGCCTTTCCCTAGCTGAGATGATCCGGCAGGGTAAGGTTCACGCCATCTCCTGCACCGGCGCCAACCTAGAAGAGGACATCTTTAACCTCATCGCCCATGAGTTCTACGAGCGGGTGCCCCACTACCGCGATCTTAGCCCGCAGCAGGAGCAGGAGCTGCTGAAGCGGCACCTGAACCGGGTAACCGATACCTGCATTCCCGAAGAGGAGGCGATGCGGCGCCTAGAAAAAGCCCTCTTGGAAGAGTGGATGGCTGCCGACCAGGCCGGGGAACACTACTTCCCGCACGAGTTTATCTACCGCATCCTGCGCAGTGGCCGGCTGGAGCCCTACTACCAAATTAATCCCCGGGATTCTTGGGTTTACGCCGCTATGGAGGCCAACTTGCCCATCTATGTGCCGGGATGGGAGGACTCCACCACCGGCAACATGTATGCCGCCCACTGCATCACGGGTGAGATCCGCAATGTGCATACCGTCCGCACAGGGATCGAGTACATGATCCACCTGGCGGACTGGTACACGCACACCTCGGCGGAGTGCTCCATTGGCTTCTTTCAAATTGGCGGCGGCATTGCTGGGGATTTCCCCATTTGTGTGGTGCCCATGCTCCATCAAGATCTGGGTCGCCAGGGCGTACCCCTGTGGGGCTATTTCTGCCAGATCAGCGACTCCACCACCAGCTACGGTTCCTACTCGGGGGCAGTGCCCAATGAGAAGATCACCTGGGGCAAATTGGGGATCGACACCCCCAAATTTGTCATCGAGTCGGATGCCACCATCGTGGCGCCTTTGATCTTCGCCTGGGTGCTGGGGTGGTAGAGAAGGGGAATCAATCTGTATGCCCGTCGGTTGAGGCGGAGCGGGGCCAGCGGGACAACAGGGTTGCAGCTTCCCAGCGGCGCAGATCCTGGGCAATGCGCAGGGGCGTGAGGCCGTAGTCGTCCGGCTCGTCGATCTCGGAGCCATGTTCCAGCAGCAGCCGAACGACCTCGGGGTTGCCGGACCAAGCGGCAAAATGCAGGGGAAGGCCACCGGCGCCAAAACGAGCATTCACCTCGGCCCCTCCCTGGAGCAGGGCTTTCGTAACCTCAGGGTTGCCCAGGCGAGCGGCTTGGTGTAAGGGGCTGGCTCCCCCATAGTCTAGTTGATTGGGATCCGCCCCCGCTGCCAGCAAAAGACGGGCGTTGAGGCCGCTTTCTACGAAAAACAGGGCTGTCTTGCCCCGCTCATCGACGGCGTTGGCGTCTTTCCCCAGCCAGAGAGCCAGTTGCAGCCGCAGCGGGTTGGCTTGGGCCAAGGCTTGTGGATCTTCTGGTAGGGAGTATCCATAGAATCCCAGACCCCCCACCATTAGGGATCCCAGTCCGACAGCGATTTTTAGGACCTGACCTCGCATAGCCCTATTCCTCAAAGAAAAGGATGGCGAGCCCCTGCCTGGGCAGAGCCTGGGCCGAGAGCAGCAACGGGTTGCTGAGGGCAGGTTGCGCGGCAGCAGCGGGGAAGAGACGCAAAAACTCCTGCAGCGGCAGCAGCTCGCATTGGGATTCCTCGGCGGCGGCCGTGCGATACATGGTGGGGATGACCAACTTCGGCTGCAGCGCTTCAATGGCCGCCTTGGCCCCAGCAGGATCGTAATTTTTCGGCCCACCCCCCACCGGCACCAGCAACAGGTCGGGACGAGCAAGCAGGATGGACTGCTCCCGCGTAATTGGCTGCAGCGCCCCTCCCAAATGGACAATGTCGATCCCAGCCATGCGCCAGCGCCAACCCACGTTTACGCCAAAGCGAGGGCCACGGGGCATGCGTACTCCTTGCACCCGGATCCCGTCAATCAGATAGTCTCCCGGCTGAAACAGCACCTTGGGGTTGCCGGGCACCACATCCAAAGCACCCTCATCCAACAAGCGGCTGCTGAGCAACACCAGATCGGCAGCAACTCGTGGGGCAGGATAGCCAGCCGTACAGCCCGCCGGCCGAAACGGGTTGACCAGAAACCGTCGGCCCTCCCCCTCGAACAAAACACAACTGTGGTGCAGCCAAGTCAGTTGCAGCCCCTGCGAGCTGGAGCCGGGAGTGAACTCTATAGACCCTGGGGTTGTTGGCGTTTCCGAACCTTGTGCCGGCGCTGTCTGAGCGCCCGCTTTGCGCCCTCTGGCCAGGTTCACGGCCATCGATCCCAGCAGCCCAGCGCTGGCTTGCAGAAGCTGGCGACGCTTCATGGAGTGGGGATCCCTGATGTAACAACGGCAACGGTTTCCTGAGGTTTCTGCGAAACATTGGGCTGAGCAGCAGTTGAGGCTTTGGCGCTGCGCAGGAAGTTGCTCAACAAGCGCTTGCCCTCTGCAGTCAAGATGCTCTCCGGGTGGAACTGCACGCCCTGAACGTGGGGATAGCGGCGGTGGCGTACCCCCATGATGATCCCATCGCCTGTTTGAGCCGTCACCTCCAGCTCGTCAGGACACGTAGAAGGCTCGATCACCAAGCTGTGGTAGCGGGTGGCCGTGAAAGGCTGGCTCAACCCCTCAAACACCCCCACCCCTCGATGGTAAATGAGCGAGGTTTTGCCATGCATCAGCTCAGGTGCGCGCACGATCTGACCACCATAGACCTGGCCAATGCACTGGTGCCCCAGACAAACCCCCAAAATCGGCAGCTCTGGCCCCAGCTCCCGAATCAACTCCAGGGAGATCCCGGCATCTTCCGGCCGCCCTGGCCCAGGAGAGATAACTACAGCTTGCGGCTGCATTCGGCGCAGGTCGTCAACGGAGAGCTGGTCATTGCGAAAAACCTGAAGCTGAGCTCCCAACTCCCCCAGGTACTGCACCAAGTTGTAGGTAAAGCTGTCGTAGTTGTCGATGACGACCAGCACGATAGCATCCGGCAACGGCACCCCATTTTAGCACTTGCTTGAGCTGCTGTTCTTGATCCAAAGAAGCAGAGTAACTGGCGCTTTTTGCAGGGGAGCAGTCGACGCCCCAAGAAAGCTTGTATCCTAGAAGGTACAACCCACAGGAAGCAGTGAATTGGGCGGGTTTCCAGGTTTCCCAATGCTGATTTGGATCCCATGAGTGCGCTTCTCTCCCCGGCAACCGATTTGCTGGACGAGTTGCGGCAGCTTTTCCCCTTCGAGCTGGACGACTTTCAGATCCGAGCCATTCAGGTTCTGGCTGCTGGGGAATCGGTGGTGGTCTGTGCTCCCACGGGATCCGGCAAGACCCTGATCGGAGAGTATGCCATCTATCGGGCCCTATCCCAGGGCAAGCGGGTTTTCTATACAACGCCCCTGAAGGCCCTCTCCAACCAAAAGTTCCGGGATTTTGGCCAGCAATTCGGCCCAGAACAGGTTGGCCTGCTCACCGGCGACATCTCCATCAACCGGGAGGCGCCGATCTTGGTGATGACCACCGAGATCTTCCGCAACATGCTCTATGGCACGCCGCTCTCTCTGGCCGTTCAGAGAGGAGCCTCCGGCGATGGGATGGAACCTTGGGAGGAGGCGGAGGCCCTGAGTCGGGATCCCTTGCGAGAGGTGCAGGCGGTGATCCTGGACGAATGCCATTACATGAACGACCAGCAGCGGGGCACCGTCTGGGAAGAAGCAATCATCTACTGCCCCCCCACGATCCAGCTCATTGCCCTTTCTGCCACCCTGGCCAACAGCGACCAGCTCACCGATTGGATGAACCAGGTGCATGGCCCCACCCATCTGATCGACTCCAACCACCGCCCGGTGCCGCTGCAATTTCACTTTGCCAATCGCAAAGGGCTGTTCCCCCTGCTGGAGCAAACCGAGTCCGGCCAGTGGGTTTGCAATCGCCGCCTGAAAAGCAAACTCCCCAAGTCAGGTCAGTCTCCCTATGGGGGAGTGCCGGATATGGTGCAGGTGGTGGAGAACTTGCGCCAGCGGGACATGCTGCCGGCCATCTATTTCATCTTCAGTCGCAAAGGCTGTGATATGGCCGTGGCCAGCGTAAGGGATCTGGACTTGGTAGCCAGCGAGGAAGAACGGCAGCAGTTGGCCGAGCAGATCGACCGCTTTTGTCGAGAAACGCCCGAAGCTGTCCGCCGAGATCAGTTGGATGCCCTTTACCGGGGTATTGCCGCTCACCATGCCGGCATGTTGCCTGCCTGGAAGGGACTGGTGGAGCATCTGTTTCAGCAGGGGCTAGTGAAGCTGGTCTTCGCCACTGAGACTTTGGCCGCCGGGATCAACATGCCCGCCCGCACAACTGTCATCTCCTCCCTTTCTAAGCGCACCGACAACGGCCACCGCCTCTTGACCGCTTCCGAGTTCATGCAAATGTCGGGCCGAGCCGGACGGCGGGGCAAGGACATCATCGGCCATGTGGTGACGGTGCAATCCCCGTTTGAGGGGGCCCAAGAAGCTGCGCGGCTGGCCACCTCTGGAGCGGATCCCTTGGTGAGCCAGTTTACCCCCACCTATGGCATGGTGCTGAACCTGCTGCAAAAGCACTCTTTGGAAGCAGCACGGGATCTGATCAACCGCAGCTTCGGCCAGTATTTGCTCTCGTTGCAAAAGTTGCCCGAACAACAGGAGATCCTGCACACGCGCGCCGAGCTGGAGGAGATCGACCGTCTCTTGGGAGGCATTGCCGACGAAGATATCGCCCGCTATGAGAAGATGCAGGCGCAACGGCGGGAAGAACGACGCATTTTGCGCTACTTGCTCAAACAACGGGAAGCTGAGCCGGATCCCACCTTGCGGCTGTTGGCCTTTCCCCACATCCAAGCCCAAGAGGAAAAAATCCGTGCCCTAGAAGCTCAAATCCGAGAGAACCCCGCTCACCAAGTGGGGAAAAAGTTGCTGGGTTTGCGAGAAAAACGACAGCGCTTGCTCAAGCGCCTCGAGCACCTGGAGCGGCAGAGCGATTCCGTGCAGGAGTTGCGCTGGCAACAATTTATGGCCTTGGTGGGGGTGTTGCAGGATTTCAACTGTCTGCAAGAATATCAACCTACCGATAGCGGAGAGGTGGTGGCCGCGCTGCGGGGGGATAACGAGCTCTGGCTGGCGCTGGCTCTGCTCTCGGGTGAGTGTCAGGGCTGTGCTCCCCATCATTTGGCCGGAGTTGTGGCTGCCTTGGTCTCAGAGGCTCCCCGTTCAGGTACCTACAGCCGGCTGCGCACCTCAGGACTGGTGGAGGATGTGCTGCACGGATTGCGGGGTTTACGGCGGCAGCTGTTCCGCAGCCAACGGCAACACCAGGTGTTTCATGTGCCGATCGGGTTTGAGCCCAGCTTGGCTGGGATCGTCGAACATTGGGCGCAAGGGATCCCTTGGGAGACCCTGGAAGCCAGCACCAACCTAGATGCCGGAGACCTGGTGCGCCTGATCCGCCGCACGCTGGATTTGCTTTCTCAGATCCCTTATGTTCCCCATCTGCCGGCGGAGTTACGGGAAAATGCCCGTCAAGCCCAAAAAATGCTGGATCGCTTCCCGGTGAGCGAGTTGATCTAGCGAGCTCAGACCGTTTGCTGTTCAGTGAGGTTGCAGCTCTATGATGCCCGCCGGTGAACCCACCCTCAGGGATGTATTGAGTGTTATTGAAGAGATCCGGCAAGATGTGGAAGAGATCCGACAGGATGTGGAAGGACTCCGGCAGGATGTCTCCAGAACCAACGAGCGGCTAGAAGCCCTGGCAGCCGATCAAGCAAAGCGCTGGGCCGAGCAGGAAAGACGTTGGGCTGAGCAGGAGAGACGTTGGGCCGAGCAGGGGATAGAAAACCGGGTGATCCTAGAACGAATTGACACCTATCAAAAGGCTAGCGCCCAAGTGGTTAACCTGGCTTTTGCCTTGATTGGAGCTGCCACCGTAGCTCTTGTCGGCATCGTCCTACGGTTGGCCGTTAGTCTATAGTCAGCTGGTTCGGCAAAAACTTCGGCAGGCAGGATGGCCTTGCTTCTCTATTCGGCAACTGGTACGGCTTGTCCTTGAGTTTGGCATTCCGAATGGCCATCTCTGACAGGGCCATGTCGCACCCCGTCTGTTATATCCCCTATTGTGTCCCACTTTAGCCTGGATTACAGTGGGTTTCCCCGGTCTATCGTGGACACTAAAAAGCCCAGAAGCCTTGCTGGGTAAGAGCTTTCTGGACTTCAGTGGACGTTATCGGATTACGGAGAGAGTGGGATTCGGTCGCGCCAGCGGGCCGGATGGCCCTACCCACGGTGAGTTGCTCTCACAAACAAGTTCCAGCGGAGAGAGTGGGATTCGGTCGCGCCAGCGGGCCGGATGGCCCTACCCACGGTGAGTTGCTCTCACAAACAAGTTCCAGCGGAGAGAGTGGGATTCGAACCCACGGTGAGTTGCCCCACACAGCATTTCCAGTGCTGCGCCTTCGACCACTCGGCCATCTCTCCAGATTGAGAACAGGGGCGACTTTCCAGAGAGCTAAAAAGTCAGCTTTGTGATCCTAGCAGAGGATGGAAGCCATCAATGAGATCCTTTGGGATCCCCAGGCCGAAACATTTGCAGCAGCACTTCCCAGCGGGAGCATCGCCAGTAGTCAATATGGGATCCGATTAACCCCGACTCGTTGATCTGTATTTCTGTCCAGCCGGGGATGCACAGGCGGGGACGCCAAGGCAAAGCCAAAGAACCGCTTAGGATCCACTCGGTGCGGATCTGGCTGCCGGTTTGTCGAATATCCTGCAGCTCGAGACGGATATCCTGTAGCCAACGCCCTATCCCCTCGATCATGCGGCGATAGCGATCCAAGCCGCGAAACTCGTTGAGGGGATCCCGGAAGTAAACCTGCGGGTCGTAGATCGCATAGGTCTGATCCTGGGGAAAGCGAGCGTAATCTGCCCGCAAGATGGCCACCAGATCGGCGCTAGGCGGGGCTTGGGAAGGAAGGCTCATGTCTTGGCCGCGACAGAAAGAGACACCGTTTCCCCAGGGGCGGGGCAACACAACTGGATGGATTGGGACGTGGCGGCATTCAAGGCTGCCAGCTTTTCTCGAAACTCCTGCAGGCTGCCCAAGGGGCGGATCTGGGCGGCAAACCACCCGTGGTAGTCCACCTCTCCCATCGCCGTAGGGATCACCTGCTGGGGGCGTAGGGCTGCCACCACCTCCAGGGCCCGCTCTGGCCCCATGATCACCTCTCCCAAGAGGGGAAAGATCTGCCCCACCACCGGGATCAGCAGAGTATGAATGGGGCACAATTCCTGCTGCAATCGCAGCCGGACATCCGGTTGGGAAAGATGAGGCTCGTAGTAAAGCCGTGTCTGGGAGGACACCTCTTCCAGCAGATAGCCCAGCTCACGGACAGGCCCCAGGAGCGCACCGGGAATGGCCGTGACGCGCAGATCCCCCCACTGAGCGGACTGCCAGGGATCCAGAGCTTGAACTGTTGCAAATCCCAGACTCTTCACGACTCTGGCTGCAGCCGGCGAGGCCAAAACGGGGATCCGCTTATCCAGGCGCTGCAACGTTGGTGGGTGGCAGTGATCCGGCTGGGCTTGGCTGAGGAGGATCCCGTCGATTTTGGGCAAGGTCTCCGGCGTAAAAGGGAGCGGCTGGCGGTGCTCCAGGCGGATGAACCAGGGCATCCCCAGAAACACCAAGGGATCCACCAGCCACGGATCCAATAGGAAGGTTTGCTCCCGGGTGTGGATGAGCCAACTGTTGAGGTCGATGCGGGTCAGTTTCATAAGTTGAAAGTAAGGTTATTGGCCGGTAGTGGAGAGATCGGCAACCCAGATGCGGGGACACAGCCCACCCGGTGTGACTTGCGGCTCGGGCTCGACGTAGAAAATCGACTTCAACAACTCCAGAAAGTCTCCGGCCACCGTGGCGGCTTCGATGCTGATGCGCTCTCCTTGGCGCACCCACCACCCCTGAAACGGCAGCGAGAAGGATCCCTGTAGGGGCTTAACGCCGGCATGAAGCGCTTGCAGCTCATCGATCCAAACTACATTTTCAGCCGTAGCCAAGTCATAGGTGCTCTCCGGCGGTGCCCCGGCAAATACATGGTAGTAGTGGGCGGCAACTGTGACCTTGGCGCCGATGTTGGCATGGCCAGTGGGCTTGGCTCCTAGGCGCTTAGCCGTACCGGCGCTGTGCAAAAAGTGGGTCAAGACCCCATTGGTGATGAGGGGGACGCGGCGAGTGGGTGTGCCTTCGCCATCAAAGCTGATCGCTCCCACATTGGTCGGGTGTAGGGCATCATCACACACCGATAGGAGAGGCGAGGCAATGGTCTTGCCCAGGGATTCTGGGGTGGACAGGCTTTGGTTGTCCAAAATGTTTTGAGCATTGAACACATTGGAGAAGGCGCCCAACAAACTCAAAAAGGCTTCTCCGGAAAAGACCACTGTGTATTTTCCAGAGGGGATCCGCTCGTACTCCAGATGGCTAATCAGTTTCTCAGCAGCTTCCTGCACACAACCCTGGATATCCAACTCATCCAGGCTGCGAGCCACTCGCATGGCTCCGGCGCTGCGGGGTTTGCGACCTTCTTGCTCTGCCTTGCTGTAGAGAAAAACCGAAGCGAGGGTATGCTCCTCTTGTCGTAGGGCTTGGTGGCTGTTGAGGTAGAAGCGGTTGATCTGCCGCTGCGCTAGGCCGTTATAGGGCACCCCCTGAATGGCGGGATGGGATCCCAGGAGTGCCTTTTCAGCAGCCACCAACTGTTCCAACAAGTCGCCGGCCAAAGCCAACGGCCCTTTGTCATTACAAGGCTGGGCAATGGGCAGAGTGGCTTCCGGGCTGAATTGAGGGGCATGTTCCCGCACGCCAAAATGGCTGGCTTCAAAGGCTGTTTGCAGGGCCAGTTCCAGCCCCGCCTCATCCACATCAGTGGTGGAGGTCACCCCCACCTGACCCTGGTCGTTCCAGGCCCGCACCGTCACGCTGCAGCGGTGGGAAGCCTTGACCTGGCGAGGTTCCCCATGATCTACCTGCACGCTGGTTTCATCCACTTGAGCCCCGTAGAGATCAAACTGAGGGATCCCCAACCGCTGGGCACAGCTTTGTGCCTGTTCTGCCAACACCTCGACTTGCACCATTGCCACTCCCCAAGTTCCTGTTGCCATCCAGCGCCTCTAGTAAACTACCCGCACTCATGCTGACGCAGAGCGCTCCGCACCGCTAAAGCGAAAGAGTGCAGGCTTTCGGTAGCCCTGTAGTTGGCAAGCCAACCACGGACCCCTAGGCTGGTTTACAGCAGCCCCAAGTTTGGCAATCATGTTGGCCCCATTCCAGTCCGCATCCCCTTCCCATCCACAGTGCCCACACTTAAACTTCTTCCCACTGCGATAGGATTGCGCAGGGTCGGGATGGATGTGCAAACACTTGTGACAGGTCTGCGAGGTATAAGCAGGCGGAACAAGGATCAGAGAAACCCCTGCAACTCTCGCCTTGTATTCCAGAAACTGCCTCAGTTGGTAGAACGCCCAACTGTTGGCCCTGCGCCGCTCGGCTTTGCTGCGGGGTTGTTGGTTGATACGCTCCCGTATCCCTGTCAAGTCCTCTAAAGCAATAGCGCTATTTGTGGCCTTTGCCCTAGAAACAATAGCTTTAGAGATGCAATGATTGACCCACGTTTTTGCTACGCAACGCTGACGCGACTGAAAGCGTCTCTCCTTACCAGACAGCCGTTGCAACAGTTCTCTGCATCTGCGCCGCGAACTGCGTGTGCCCTTACTGGCTTTGCGTTGGAGTACCGCCCTCAACCGGGAGTAGTGGTCTCGGACTCTGTTCAACTGCTGTCCATTCCAGTTGTCCCCCTCTGACGTATGGGCAATATCTGTCCTTCCCAAGTCCACGCCTACCACCTGAGCGGTGTTCTGCTGTTCCGGTAACTTTGCTTCCACGCAAATCTGGATGGAGTAGGAACCGTCTTTGCGCTTGACCAGAGTGGCCGTTCGCGTCAGCGGACCGGAGGTCTTTCGCGTCAGCGGACCGGAGGTCTTTCGCGTCAGCGGACCGGAGGTCTTTTTGGGATTGGAGCCTGCCAACTGTTCTCTCTGGTAATGACCAATCGCCAGCTCAAAGCGTTCTCGACCCTCCACCGTGGTGTTCGCGTTAGCGTCGCGTAGCGACAGCGACACCGTCCAGTCTTTCTCGCGAAACAAAAAGATACGAGCGTCGTAGGTAGCGAAGCCACCCTTGTTCGCGTTAGCGTCGCGTAGCGACAACGCTTTGACCGGGCGGTTTTTCTGTTGTGCCACCTTGCGAGCAGACGCTACCCGTCTGCATATCTGTTGGTCGCGTAAGCGGGACGTAGTCCTTGCCAAATTACTGGACAAGCCGAAACGGGCACGGATTTCGTAGTAGCACAGGGATTGGAGTTTCAGTGGGTTGACGACTTTCTCGGGTGTGTTTTGGTTGACCCAGTTCAAGGCTTGGCCGTTCGCGTTAGCGTCGCGTAGCGACAAAGCATCCAATGTCTCGTCCAATTTGGCGGCTTGCGACTGGGACACCTTGAGCTTGCAAGAAACGGTCAGGACTTGGGTCATAGCCTTATTGCATTTTACTCACATTCCTCCCGACCCTTGCCCTGTGGGCAGAGAGCGGGGCTCCTGCGGTTTCTAGCTGACGGGCCAGCCAGGCGGTCAACTCTTCCGAGCTGCTGAAGTCCAACAGAGCTTCCCCCAGCGCCTCCAGTTGTGACGTTGACAAAGCCCAAATCTTATTCTCAAGGGCCGGGTCAAGGGATCCCAACTTCCGCCTGAGCAGCCGCAAAACCAGCGTTGCTTCCCCGTGTTGCAATCCCTGTTGTAATCCTTGTTGCAATCCTTGTTGTAGCCCTTGTTGCAGGCCCAGTTGTAGTCCTTCTCTGCGTCCTTCTTTGCGCCCTTCTTCCAGTCCCTCTCGCAGAGCTTCTGCCCGCCACTCTTGGTAGATCACCGATTCCCTCATATCCAAAGACCTCATGATCTGCCAATCAAACCCCGATCCAATGCTAGTCCCGCCAAGACGGCTGTTGCGGCTGCCAATTCCCTTCTCTCACTGGGGTCTGCCAAGCTCTCTAGCTCACTGACCACCTCTCGCAAGGTTTCTGCTGGATCTTCCACCTGGCTCAGAACCCGAAAAGGCAGTAGGGCTTGCCGATCCGCTCCGGCCCTCAAATCACATTCCCACAGGCGGACAACATCAAACTCATGGCTCAGCCTCTCTAGACGAAAAGAGGTCTGGAAAACTCGCTCCGACCCCGTTTTGCGCAAGTCAATGACCACCTGCTGCACCGATAGGTGAGGATACCTCCGATAGAGTCGGAGCCGAGCCACTTCTCCCATGAGCCAGCGGGCAAACTGCTCTGGGAAACGCTCGGCCAGATATTTGCAGACGTTGTCATAGGCCATGTCGAGGTGGATCCCTGGAATTAGCGACCGCCCACGGTAATGGAATCTACCTTGATGTGAGGCTGCCCGACGGTGACGTAAATGCTGCCACTTACAGAGCCACAGAACCCAGCTGCCAAGCTGAGGTCCTTAGAACACATGGAGATTTTGGTCAAGATGTCTTTGGCTTCTCCGATCAGAGTGGCTCCCTTGAGGGGTTTGGTAATCTTGCCGTTTTCGATGAGATAGGCTTCTTCGACGGCGAAGTTAAATTGCCCAGTGGGGCCGACGCTCCCTCCCCCCATACGCTTGCAGTAAATGCCTTTGTCGATAGAAGCAAAAAGATCGTCCAACTCTGCATCTCCAGGGGCGATGTAAGTGTTGCGCATACGGCTGGCAGGGGCAAAGGTGTAGTTTTGGCGGCGACCGCTGCCGGTGCGGGGGTGGCCGGTGCGCATTGAGCCGGCCCGGTCGGCCAGGAAGTTTTTCAAAATGCCCTTCTCGATCAGCAGAGTGCGCTGGACGGGCATCCCCTCGTCGTCCACATCCAGGCTGCCAAAGGCCCCTTCAGAGAGACCTTCGTCCCAGGCGGTAAGGTTTTTGTGGGCAATTTTCTGGCCTTTTTTGTCGGCAAAGGGAGTGGTTTTGCGCTCAATCTGGGTGGTTTCCAACAGATGCCCGCAGGCTTCGTGGAAGATAACGCCGCCAAAAGCGTTGGACATCACAATCGGGTAGGTGCCGGATTCCACGTAGTCGGCATAGAGCATCTGGCCGGCGGCTTCTGCCAGTTCCCGGCTATGGGCCTCCAGATCCCAACGGCGCAAAAAGTTGGGATCCCCCGTACCGCCGGAGCGTTGACTGACAGAGGCGCGATGGGATCCATCGGCACAGAGCAGCGTAGAGCTCACGGATTGGGTGAGGCGCACATCCCGCACAAAGGTGCCATCGCTGCAGGCCACCAGAATCTCTTGCCAATCGCGGAAATAGGTGGTGCGGCGGGACTGCACATGGCGGGCTTGGCGACCCAGTTGCTCGTTGGCTTTGAGCAGGATCTCCCCCATCTCCGCAATGGGGCTACATTCCTTCAACCAGCCATCTTTGCGGCGACGCTCGCCGTAGTCCTGCAGCATCTCCAGGTTGATGGCAGAAACCAGCGCTGTGGGGCCAGGAGGGGTGAAGCCCATCAGCGAAAGGCCCTTCTCCAGAGCAGCCTTGAGACCGGCAAAGGACAGATCGTTGGTGCTGACGTAGCAGTCGGCCAAGCCGCGAAACACCCGCACGCCGGCCCCGGTGGAGAGCCGTGGGGTGATGCTGGTGATGGCGTCATCTTCGGCCAGGCAACTGATGGAATTGCCCCGTTCTAGAAAAATCTCCACCAAATCGGCACCGGCAGCGCGCCCCCAGCCCAACAGGGCAGAGAGGGGATCCCGCCAATCCTCGTCGAAGCGCTGTAGAGTATGACGGTAGTTCAGGTTGGGCAGTTCTTTGGACAAAAGCAGCATGGCAGGCTCAGGGAGTAGAGACGAGCTAAGGCCGGCGCAAGTTTTCGTTTTCTCAGTTTAACAAGGAGTAAAGGTTCTCCCCTGCCGGCAAATTGACCTGGAGCTTGACAAGGGCGGGGGAGCAATCGAAGATCGCTGCACAAGGAAACCTCGACTTGCAATGGCTGCCAAGAAAAAACCGCCGGAGCTTCAGCCCAGCCTGTTTGACGATCCCATCGAGCCGCCAGCCCCGGCGGAGGAGACACTCCCCCAGTGGGATCAGATCCCCTTATCGGCCCAAGTGCCCATCCCCCCCGGCACCTACAGCGATCTGGAGCAACTGAAGCAGCATTGTCTGGTGTGCCAGCGCTGCGAGTTGGCGGCCAGCCGTACCCATGTGGTGGTGCATCGGGGCAACCCCAAGGCAAGGATTTTAATCATCGGAGAGGGGCCAGGGGAAAGCGAAGACCTGCAGGGGCTGCCTTTTGTGGGCAAGTCGGGACAATTGCTGGATAAAATCCTGGCTTCGGTGGGGCTGGATCCCGAGCAGGACACCTACATCTGTAATGTGGTCAAGTGCCGCCCCCCTAACAACCGCGTGCCCACCCAGGAGGAGATGGACGCCTGCCGCCCCTATTTGCTGGAGCAGATTCGCTTGGTGGATCCCTGGATTATTCTGCTCACGGGGGCCACCTCGGTGCGCTCCCTTTTGGGCGAGAAGCGAGGGATCACCAAGATCCGCGGGGAATGGATCCAGTGGCAGGGACGCTGGTGTATGCCCATTTTTCACCCGGCCTATCTGCTGCGCAACCCAGACCGCACCCCTGGCAGCCCCAAGTGGTTGATGTGGCAGGATATTCAGGCGGTGAAGCAAAAGTATCTGGAACTCACCGGCACAGCACCGCCCCAGCCCAACTTTTGAGCCCATTTTCCCAAGCGCCCCTTCTCCCAAAGGGGAGCAAGGGATCCCTGCGGTGGGCTAGCTTTTGGGTTTGAACCCAGTCAGCAGGCCAAAGCGAAGCAAGCCGGTGGCATAAGCCCGACGCATCAGGCCCAGCCCCAGCGCCGCCCGAAGGGTAACCCAACCGCTGCGCAGCAAAGCCCAGATCCAGCGCCAGTCGCGGGCAGAAGCGATCACCTCATCCCAGAAAGGGGCCACTCGCTCCGACCAGTCGGCGCTGCGCACCTGCTCAAAGCCCACCTGTTGGGCCAGAACCTCGTAGCCGGAGAGGCTGATCACATAGGGTAGGCAGTACACCTCGTAGATTTTCTGCAAAAGCTGTTGATCCTGCTGGCTCAGGGATCCCTCGCGGTGGCACCAGGTTACCACCATCAACTGCCCGCCCGGTTGCAAGACCCGCCAGCATTCGGCCAGAAACCGCTGCTTATCCGGCATGTGCTCGCCGCTTTCCAAAGACCACACCAAATCGAAGGTGTCGGCTGCAAAGGGCATCTCCAGAGCATCGGCCACCTGAAATTGCACCATGCTGCTCAGGCCGGCCTCTTGGGCGCGCTCCGTAGCCCGCTTGGCTTGGACGGGGCTGAGGGTAATGCCCGTAACCTGTGCCCCAAAGCGCCGGGCTAACTCCAAGCTGCTTCCCCCAATGCCACAGCCAAGATCAAGAATGTGCTGGGGAGGGCAGGGATCCCCGATCTGGCCCCACTGGATAACCCTATCAATCAAGTCAATCTGAGCTTGGCGGCGATCCTTACCGGTTTGGCCCGGCTCGTAATAGCCATGGTGCATGTGCTCCCCCCACACCCGCTCCCAGAGGCCGGAGGAGGCATCGTAGAAGTGGCGAATGCGTTGGTTGAGGGTGGAGGTCATGGCAACAGATCTCCATGGCTTTTTTATTTTGGATCCTCTCGCCCGGTGAAATCTGATGGGGAACCCTTGTAACCCAACTCGCGCCAGCCGGACGGAGCCATAGTAACAGACCCTTTCCGGGCTCACCTTGGAGCAGAAAGCGATCCCAGCGCCCAAACCAACCGCTGCACAGCACTCAAGAGCACCAGAATCGCCATCAGCCCAAACAAGCCCACCATGTACTCCGGGAAAAGGAAAAACAAGCCGTAGAAAAAGATGGTTTCGCTGCCCTCGATAAGCCCCGACGGCATACTTAAGCTGGTCAGTTCATCCAGGGATCCCGCCCCGACAGTGCCATCCGTCCTTGTTGCTCCGCAACGCTGTCGCGAACGCCGTTTTTCCAACAGCCCTGCCAAATACATCCAGGAGCAAAGGTTGATGTAAAAGCTGGCCAGCATCAGAGCCAGAGAAGCATAGCCCAGCAGGGATCCCTGGTGAAAGGCCAGCCCCAGGGGAACGACTGCGTAGACCACCACGTCCAGCAGCATATCCAGGTAGCCCCCCAGATCGCTTTGCCGTCCCTGCAGACGAGCCAACGTGCCGTCCAGCCCGTCCATAAACCGGTTCAGCAACCACAGGCCCAGCCCCCACCCGTAGGCCCCGTAAGCTGCCGCTGTCCCAGAGGCCAGGCCCATGGCAAACCCCGACAGGGTAATGGCTAGGGGATGCACCTGTTGGAGAGGGGTTTGCAGCACTGGAGCCAACAGCCGCTCCTTCCACTGCCTAAGCACCTTATCCAGCAAGAAACACTCCTTTCTTATTGCTCTGCAACGCTGTTGCCGATGATCACCACCGGCTGGGATCCCACAAAACCTCTGGATTCAATTTTCTTGCTCCGCACCCGCCAACGCGATGGAAATCATCATCCCAGAATCATCCCAGATGATGAGAATGCTACTGAAGGGAGGTCAGAGCAAAGTGCTGTGCCTACGGCAAAGGAACCGCACCGCTGTTGCGAATGAAGCGGATACCTACGCGGAGTATGTTTGCTCTGGCCCCTTTCCTCTACCGGAAGTGCTGCGGCAAGCCTAGGCTGGGACAAAGCCTGTGGGTAAACTAAAGGTTAGGCTGGGTAGCCTATCGCCTGGCGGACTGTGTGCTCCTTAACTCGGTGTTCGCGGCACCTTTTTCTCCCTCAACTCCAACATACCTACGAGCGAGTCCATGAGCGAGACCCCCACTTCCCCAGCAGAAGCGTTCGCGGCACCAGAGCCGGTCATTGCCATCACCGGCCTGACCAAAACCTATCGCACAGGATTTTGGCTGAACAAGGTGGTCAGCCCCCTCAAAGATTTTTCTCTGACTGTGGCCCGCGGAGAAACCTTTGGGCTGCTGGGGCCCAACGGGGCCGGGAAAACCACCACCATCAAATGCCTACTGGGCATTGTGGAGCCCACCCGCGGCAGCGGCACTTTGCTGGGCAAACCCCTGGGGGATCGCTCCATCAAGCAACAGGTGGGATATTTGCCGGAGAACCCCTATTTTTACGATTACTTGACGGCATGGGAGTTTCTCCAGTTTGCCGGCAAGGTGTTTGGTCTGCCCAATAGCCTGTTGAAGGAGCGGATCCCGCAACTGCTGGAGCTGGTGGGGCTTTCTATAGATACGGCCCGCAAAAAACAACTGCGCACCTACTCCAAGGGCATGCTGCAGCGCACTGGCATGGCCCAAGCGCTGATCAACGACCCAGAGCTGGTGTTTCTGGATGAGCCGATGTCGGGACTGGATCCCATGGGCCGCTATCAAATGCGCGAGATCATTCTGTCCCTCAAGCAGCAGGGCAAAACGGTGTTTTTCAACAGCCATATCCTGGCGGATGTGGAAGTTATCTGCAACCGAGTCGGCCTGATCATCGGCGGCAAATTGGTGCATCAGGGAACTTTGGATGACTTGCTGGGAGAGAGCAAAAGCTATCGGGTACAGGGGCACGGTGGCGCCGTCGAACAGTTCCGCGACCGCCTAGAGCACTTCTCGATTCAGGGATCCCATTGGTCGGGGGAATGGAGTGGATCCCTACCGGAGTTGCTGAGCCTTTTGAACCAAGCGGGGGCACTGGTCACCGACTTGCATTGGCAACGGCAATCCCTAGAAGAATTCTTTGTGGAGCAAGTGCGGGCCATTGAAGGGGATCATCCGGTCTCTGCCTAGGCTGGCCGTTCGCACTGGTGCTATGGAGAACCCCGAGAGCAGGACGGAGTTCTGCCCTGAGTATTTCCCAGTAGGGGACTCTGTGCTCCGCACCGCTAATCGGCGGCAATAACAGCCCGGTAGTAGCCTTCCAACTGTTGGGTGGCTGCCGACCAGCTCCAACGTTCTGCCTCTTGGCGGGCTTGCTGTCGGAAGAGCTGTCGCTGCCCGACGCTGCTCAGGAGTTGCTGGGTAACCTGGACAAAGTCGCTATCCGAATTGGGATCGAACAGAAAGCCATTGCGCCCACTGTCCACCACATCGGTAATGCCGCCGCAGCGGGGGGCAATCACCGGACAACCGGCAGCCATGGCTTCCAACAGAACCAGCCCCAAGGTCTCGGTGCGGGAGGGGAACACGAACAAATCCGCCGAAGCAAAGGCCGCTGCCAGAGACTCCCCCTGCAGATAGCCCGTAAACACCACATCGTAGCCGGCAAAATGTTGCTCCAGGGATCCCCGCTCTGGCCCATCTCCCACAATAGCTAGGCGCGCCTGCGGGATCCGCTCTAGCAACACCCGGATCCGCCCTACTTCCTTCTCAGCCGAAAGCCGTCCCACGTAGAGCAAGAGAGGCCGTTCCGGTTGCCCTGCGGTGAGCCGAGCCCGCATCTCTGGACTGGCAGCCTGGGGATGAAACAACTCCGTATCCACTCCCCGCTGCCACAGTTGCACCCGCTCAATGCCGTGGGCGCTCAGCTCCTGCATCATGGCCGTCGAGGTGCAAAGATTGACCCGCGCCAAATTGTGCCCCAGCTTCAGGAGATTCCACAAAACCCCTTCCAGAAAGCCCAGCCCATAATGCTGCAGATACTTCGGCAGATGGGTATGGTAGGAGGCCACCAGCGGGATCCCCATCGTCTGGCTGTAGTAGAGGCCCCCCAATCCCAAAACTGCCGGGTTCACCACGTGGATCACATCCGGTCGGAAACGGCTGAGCAACTTGCCGATGGCCGGGCCAGGGGCGGCCAGCTTCAACTCTGGATACAAAGGCAGTGGCATCCCCGGGATCCCGTAGACCCGTGCCCGTGCAAACCGCCGGGGGGCTCCCCGGGGCGCGACGATGAGCACCGAGTTGCCTCGAGCGGTTAGGTGACGCACCGTGTGGCAGAGGCGGGTAACGATGCCATCCACCTTGGGCAGAAACGTCTCCGTAAATAGGGCTATGCGCATCAGGGATCCCAAGCCTACTGTTATTGCTCCGCAACGCTGCTGCGACCGCGCCACTCGGACGGAGTCCTCAAAGACTCTAGAATGAGTGTTGCACAAAACGACAACGCCGCTACGACTTCCGTCAGCAGACTTGAGTACCTCACTCCACCGGAAAAGAATGGGGCGTTGGCTCAGGTTCGGTGAAAGTCTGCACCTGGCCTTGGCCAAGCGTATCTGCGGCGGTTTTGCTGATCAACAGTAAGGTCGCCGCCAGGGCCAGCCCGATAATATCCCGCCACATGCTCCACTCCTCAGCTCCTCACTCCTCTTGCCCATTACTGTAGCGGCGGTTTTCTCGACTTGGCAGGGATAGAGGACGGATTTTTACATAACACGAACCACTGCCAAAATTGCGGCTTTGCCCCCCACCGGCTAGTCTCGGAACGTCAGTTGCAAGCTGGTTATCAGCAGCACCAAAGAAGAGACCGCCATCACCCCTCCCCAAAACCAGTAGGGCAAGAACAAGTTTTGGGCAATTTGGCTGGAATCGGAGTGGATCACCTGCCCGTTGATCACAGCAGAGGCCGTAAATAAGTAGTCAAGCTGGTGGTAGGTGCTCACACAGGCCTGCACCCCCAAAAATTGTGCAGCGAAGCCCCGCAGCCAGGGGGAGGCCCAGCGAGCTACCGCCAGGATCCCCAAACCCATACCCAAGAGGAACAGGAGGCCAAAGGGAGAGCGAACCCAGAGCAGCGTCGATAGCAACAGCAGGGATCCCAGAAGTACCAGCCCCAACCGAGTTGTGCTGTGGCGGCGGGAGGCAAGGATGAACAGGGCCCCAGCCAGCGGCGGCCCCATCGGCCCAGCAGCGGCCACCAAAGCTTGCCCCACCCGTCCCAAAAACAGCTCGCCACTGTGAATGGCCAGCCCCGAGCCGTCGGGATAGATCTCCAGACGATGAAACTCCCCCCCCAACAGCACTGCCATCAGACCATGGCCCATCTCGTGAAACCAGGTGGCCAACAAGGTAAAGGGGTAGAGGATGTAGTTACCCCAGGGAAACCGCCAGAGCAAGACCGTCAGACCTGCAGCAACCACCAGCCAAACCAAGCTGTGCCGGTTAGGTCTTCCAGAAGGGGGAGAAGGCAGCTCAAACTGAGTCATCATCAGCAGGTGGATGGAGAAAAGGCCTAAGATGGCCCATCTCCCCAGACGACTGCCGGCGGGAAAAAGTTCCACATAGGCCAAGAAAATAGCCAGGCCAACTCCCCTGCTGGGAGAGGGGCTAGGTAGGCTGAAAGAGCCCCTGAGGGATCCCTGTCTGTGGCCACCTTCCTGCGGGATTGGAGCTACCGCTTTCCCTGGCTTTACCGCAGCATCAGTCGCGGGGCTGCCCTGGCAGTGGGCGGATATGAGCGGTTGCGGAAATTGCCCCTACAAGGGATCCAGATTCATCCCCAGGAGCGGGTGTTGGATCTCTGCTGTGGCCCAGCTGAAGTAACCCCACTGTTGGCGGAGCTGAGCCAGCAGGTGGTGGGCCTGGATGCTTCCCCCAAAGCTCTAGCGGCAGCCCGCAAACGCCTTCCCCAGGTGGAGTTTGTGGAGGCCTTTGCCCAAGATATGCCCTTTCCCAATGCCAGCTTTGATTGGGTGCATACCAGCTTGGCTCTGCACGAATTGTCCTTCGCCGACTTGGAGCAGGTGCTGCGGGAAGTGTGGCGGGTGCTCAAGCCGGGGGGAGGACTCTTGATTCTGGATCTGCACGCGCCTCGACAACCCTTGATCTGGCCTGGGCTGGCCCTCTTTTTGGCCCTGTTTGAAACCGAGACCGCCTGGGAGCTACTCAAGCTGGACTTGCCCGAGCATTTGCAGCAGCAGGGTTGGCAATCCATCCGGCAGACCCTCCACGCTGGGGGAGCTCTGCAGGTTATCCAGGCGCGAAAGCCTGCCGCCTGAGCTGCACCCCTGAGAGCGGCAGTCAGCCCTGGTGCCAAAAGGGAGTGCCGAGGACAGGCGTACTGGGCTGAGCTGTTTCCTGAGGGATCATGGCCCCGGCCAGGTAGGCTCGGCGGCCTGAGCGCACCGCTTCTGCAAAGGCCTCGGCCATGGCCACCGGATCCCGGGCCAAGGCCACCGCCGTGTTTAGCAGCACCCCGTCGAAGCCCCACTCCATCACCTGGCAGGCATGGGAGGGCAGGCCCAAGCCGGCATCCACGATCAGCGGCGCCTCGATCCGCTCCCGCAGCAGGCGCAAGTTGTAGGGGTTGAGAGGGCCTTTGCCGGTGCCGATGGGGGCCGCCCAGGGCATCACCACCTCACAGCCAGCATCCAAAAGCCGCTGGCAGAGCACCAGGTCGTCGGTGCTATAGGGCAGCACCTTAAAGCCGCGCCGGACCAGCTCAGCAGCAGCAGTGGGCAGTTGCACGGGATCCGGCTGCAGCGTGTAGTCATCCCCGATCAACTCCAGCTTGATCCAGTCGGTGCCGAACACCTCCCGCGCCATCTCCGCCGTTGTGATCACCTCCTGCACGCTGTGGCAGCCGGCGGTGTTGGGCAGAACCGGGATCCCCATCTTCTGCAACAGAGCCCAGAACCTCTGGGAAGTTTCTGGCCCCAGTGCCCCTTGCCGCCGCAGAGAAACCGTCAACAAACAGGGCTGCGCGCGCGCCACCGCCTGCTCCAAAATGGCTGGCGAAGGGTAGCGAGCCGTACCCAACATCAGACGGCTGGGCAACGGTTGGCCATAGAGCACCAAAGGATCCTCATCGGCCAGAGTTGAGGGAGAGCAATGGAGAAGGGTGGACATGGCTGAGGCAGATAGAAAAGCGGACTTGAGCGCTAGCCGCCGGCAACCGGAGCGACGATCTCCACCTGGTCGCCTTCTTGCAGACGAGTTTGCTCGTATTGGGCACGCGGCACAAACTTCAGATTAACCGCTACCGCAAAAGGGCCGCTGGCCCCCACCTGAGCCACTGCCTCGGCCAAAGTGGTGCCTTCCGGCAAATCGTAAGGCTTCTGGTTGATCAAGACACGCATGGCGACAGGGACTCACCGGAAAAAGGGGCAGCCTGCACCTGAAAGGGGATCCCAAGCTGCTGAGCCAAGCGACAACTGCCCTGGTGAAGATACTCCAAGACAGCATCGTGGATGGCCGGGGAGATCAGAAAGCCATGGCGATAGAGGCCGTTGATCTGCAACAGGCGAGGTGAGCGCTCCACCACGGCTGGCAAATGGTCTGCCAAGGTGGGACGACATTGGCTGCCCAATTCCAGGATACGCGCTTCTGCAAAGGCAGGATGTACGGCGTAGGCGGCGCTGAGCAACTCCAAAGCCGAGCGAACGCTCACCGGCGAGCGATCCTCAGATTCGATTTCGGTGGCCCCCACTACGAACAGGTGTCCCGGCTTGGGAGCGATGTAGATCGGATAGCGAGGGTGCAACAGCCGGGTTGGGCGCCGCAAAGAGACTTCCGGGGCATACAGGCGCACCACCTCACCCCGAACTCCGCGCAGCAGTTTTTGCCCGCCCCATTCTTTTTGGGCCCCCAGGCCGCGGCAATCCAAAACCCAGCCTCCGGTTTGTTGCTGCCAGGCTTGGGCCTGCTTCAGATCCCAGGGGCAACCCCACTCCACCTCCACCTCGTGCTGCCGCAGCTTGGCCAGCAGAGCCGACAACAGTTGGCGGTTGTCCAGTTGGCCCTCTTGGGGAAGATACAGACCCTGCGCAAATCGCCCGGCTACCGATGGCTCCAGCTCGGCAATAGCCTGGGCATCCAGCGGCTGAGGGCGGGGGAGATGCGGGAGGTGTTCCCCCACAGCGGCCAGTAGCGCCGAGAAGCGCTTGGCTTCCCCGGCATCTTGGCGGTGCCAGAGGATCAAAGTGCCCTCCTGCTGAAAGAAAACCGGCTCTGGCAGGCTGGCCAGAAGGGCGGGCCAGCGGGAGAGGGCATAGTACCCCTGGGCCACCACACTGGCTTCGGCGATGGCAGACTCGGCTAGGGGAGCCAGCATAGCAGCGGCAAAATGGGCAGCACTGCTCTCAACAGCAGCAGCAGGAGCCGCCTCCACAATGCGGACAGGATGCCCAACCTCGACAAGGCTGGCGGCCAACAGACGCCCCATCAGCCCAGCCCCGAGGACAAGGATGGGATCCCGCTGCGCTGCCCAAGGCAAAGTGATCCCTGCTGCGTCAGCGGCGGGGAATGAGCCCGTCAGACTGGCTGGCGGGTCTGGCGGAGAAGAGGAGGGTGAAAGGGTCAAAGTGCCCTGCGCTGCTGACACAATGGATTCCATACTGGATCCCATGATAGGCTTTCCAGCTCGGCGATGAATCTGCTCCCACCTGTGCCTGCATTTGTTGATGGAGTGCTGGGCCAAGCTTCGCTGGAACGCCTTTTCACTTGGAGCTTTTTGTTTGATCTCGCTGTTGGTCTCCGGGATCCGTCTGGGGGTGCCGGTGTTGCTGGCGGTGTTGGGGGAGGTGATCACGCAGTGTTCTGGCATTCTCAATTAAACCGGAATGAAACATTTCCCTCTAGCCCCCTTCTCCCTCTGAGAGTAAGGAATGGGGGTGAGGGCAGTGGCGCGGAGCGTTTAGGGGGTGTCTCAATCTAGTTTGAAATGACTATAGTTCCCCTCTCCCTTGGTGGAAGAGGGGCTGGGGGCGAGGGGGGATCCCTTGGGCTGAGAAGCGCCAAGGGTGGAAGTCCGTCAGGCAGTGTAGTAGGCAGTGCCTTTATTGACGAAGCCCAGTGTGTAGGCAGCCCGGTAGTTGATGGTTGGCTCAAATACGCCGGCCACCGTCATGCTGTCGAAGAAGTCTTGCCAGCGTTTGTCGGTCATGGCGCCAATGCCTTTTTCCAACGCATCGCCGGACAAGATGATGCCGTACTCCTGCAATTTCTCGAAGCTGTAGGCCAACTGGGCATCGGTCATCTCCGGGTTGTCCTGCTTGATCAAGCGATAGGCCGGACGGGGATCCTCCAAGAAGCTGTACCAGCCTTTGATAGAGGCATCCACGAATCGCTCCACCAAGTCGGGCTTGGTTTCCACCAGTTGGCGACGGGTTTCGATGGTGGTGGCATAGGGTTTGTAGCCCAAATCCGCCAGGAGGAAGACCACCGGCTCAAATCCCCCTTCCCGTTGGATGGCAAAAGGCTCGGATGTCAGATAGCCTTGCTGAGCTGAGCTGGGATCCGCCAAAAAGGGGCCGGGGTTGAAGTTGTAGGGACGAACCTGATCGTCGGTGAAGCCAAAGCGGGCCTTTAGGTAGGGCCAGTAGGTGGCAAGCCCCCCTTTCGAGACGAAAATGGGCCGGCCCTTGAGCTCTTCAAAGCGCTGGGTGCCGGGGTGGGTCATGATGATCTGCGGGTCTTTCTGGAAAATGGCTGCCACACACACCAAAGGGATCCCTTCTCGCACAGCATTGATCACCCCTGTGCTTCCCCCCATGGCAAACTCGGCAGCTCCACCGGCCAAAACTTGGGTGATGTTGATGCCGGGGCCACCCATCTTGATGGTTACATCCAGGCCATGCTCGCGGTAGATGCCGGTCGCCACCGCCTGATAGAAGCCGCCATGTTCCGCCTGAGCATACCAGTTGGTAGCATAGGAAACGCGATCCAGGCCGGATCCCTGAGCCACGATCAGGGTGGGAGAGGGTTTGCGCTGAGCTTGGCCGCCCCCTGCCGCCAGCAGACCGCCCCCAAGGGCTGCGGCCCCCACCTTGAGAAGTTGACGGCGGCTCAGAGCGTTGGTGTTCGAGTCAGAGGGTTGAGGCGAAGCCATATCCATTCTTCCTAACCTAATCCTTGCAGGGTGTGAGGGGGCCAAAGATGCAGGTACAGCCTATTGAGGGGCTACGGATACGGTTGTAAACCTACTTGTTCTAAACCTCATCGGAGTCAAGCCTCAGAAACACGATGTTTTGTATCCCTTAAGTTTTGTATCCCTTAATTTGTGAACAGGCTGTAACTTGCGACACCCCATTAAGCCAGAAACCCTTGGGCAGAGCGGTATCTCCGGCTACCGGCACTTGCAGACGAGAGCCGTTGGCGTTCGGTTCCATCGGCGGGAGGCCAAGCTGCCCTGGGGCCAGCACCTCAGTTCGCAAATGGCAAGAGGAACAAAACCCGAAACCAGCCTTGCCCTGGTCTATCCCAAACCTGTAGCCACCGAACATGACCGGCGCTCGAAGTAACCTGCAGATCTCATTCTGCCGCAATCTTGCTGGGTCAAAGAGCCCCACCCCTTGAGCATTTGCCGGAGCTGTTGGCAATTTATCCCCGGTCGGGATGGAGTTGCGGCCAATTGGAGAGCTTGCTTTCTAGAGCTTGCTTTCTGCTAAGGCAACCCGCTATGCTACCGCCCAGATTGAGGCATTCTCCCGTGGCAAGTCAGCAGCTTCGTGTCTATGTCCCCCCTCACCCGCTCATTAAGCACTGGCTAACCGTGGCTCGGGATGCGGAGACGCCCATGCCCCTGTTTCGCACGGCCATGTCGGAGCTGGGCCGCTGGCTAACCTATGAGGCGATGCGGGAGTGGATCCCCACCCAAACCGTTCAGGTGCAAACCCCTTTGGAACCCGTTGCCGCAGAGGTCATCGCGCCGGATACCCTGCTGGGCATTGTGCCTGTATTGCGGGCTGGCTTGGCGATGCTGGAAGGCTGTCAGGCCCTTTTGCCCCAGGCGCGGATCTTTCACATTGGCATGGTGCGGGATGAGGAAACGCTGCAGGCCAGTTGCTACCTCAATCGCCTTCCAGAGCGGATCCCTGAACAGATGCGCATTCTCATTCCCGAGCCGATGTTGGCCACCGGGGGCACGCTGCTCTGGGTTTTGGATGAGCTAAAAAAACGGGGGGCGGATCCCAGCTTGGTTAGAATTGTCAGCGCATTGGCAGCGCCCCCAGGGTTACAGCGGTTGGGATCCCACTACCCGATGGTGCAAATCTTCTGCGCCATGATTGACGAGCGGCTGAACGATCGAGGGTTCATTTTGCCCGGGCTGGGGGATGCAGGGGATCGCGCCTTCGGCACAGAGAACTAGCCACTGACCCACTCAATCTGTCTGTCTTCTCTGCTGCTGGTTTTTGAGCCAAGATCTTCGGCGACACACGCATTCTGTAGTGCTCAATCGAGCTTTTACCACTTCTGGCGCACGGATTGCCCATTCACCCAGATGCTTTGAGGGAGAGCATTTGAGGCTAATCCCCCTCAGGTTGGTCAAGCTATTGGATCATAGGTACTGTAGGACGCTTCAGCCGGTCGTGCTGCTTGAAATTTTGACGGGGCCAGCGCCTTTCCCTTTCCTGCACCTATGCGACTTGTCCTTACCAGTTTAGATGGCAGCTTGCTGGATCTAGAGTTCAACAGCTATGGTGCTGCCCGACAAGCCTTGGCTGCCCTAGAGCGCCGCTCCATTCCCTTGGTGCTCTACAGCCTGCGCACCCGCGCTCAACTGGAACATGTGCGGCGGCAGTTACGCCTGGAGCATCCGTTCATCTGTGAGGATGGCTCTGCCGTTTACGTTCCCGAGCATTACTTCCCGGCGGGCATCCTAGACGAGCAGTGGCAACACCGACCGCCCTACTACGTGTATGCTTTGGGTCTGCCCTATTCTCGCCTGCGCAGCATCCTGCAACAGGTGCGTCAAGAGTCCCACTTGGATTTGATCGGGTTTGGGGATTGGACTGCCTCTGAGCTGGCCGCTGCCACTGGGATCCCTTTGGAAGAGGCAGAGCGGGCGCAGCAGCGAGAGTACAGTGAGATTTTCAGCTATTCCGGGGATCCCGAAACCCTACGGGAAGCTTTTGCCCAACAAGAGGCCAACCTCACCCAACATCTGCTGCGGGTGCGTCAGCTTCACTTCTCCAGCCTGCCGCAATGGTATCTGACCGGATGGATGCAGCCAACGATGGCCGCAGAACCCAATTTCTCGCCGGGGGAGCAGGCGGTGCGGCGGCTGCTGGATTGCTATCAACGGCATTTGGGCCCTATCAAGGCTTTGGGCATTGGTTGTTCCCCGCCCGATGTGGCCTTTTTGCGGTGGACGGAGCAAAAAGTGGTGCTTCCCAGCCCAATTGCGGATAGCCTCTGGAGTGAGGCCCTGCCCCAATGGCAATTGGCTCAGCTCCCCGGCCCAGAGGGGTGGAATGAAGTGGTGTTGATGTGGTTGGAGGAAACAGATCATGGTGATGAATAGGCAGCAGATTGGTCGTCAGGCTGTACCCTTAGGCCTGAAAACGGTGGGGTGCCTGCTGAGCTTGGCGGTGGCCATGCCTGCCCACGCGCAACCGCCCATGACCCTACTGACAGGGGAGCCGACGGTCGCCCAACTGAAGGAAGACGGAGCTCGCTATCTGCAGATGGGCTTCCATACCTTGGCCATCAACGCCTACCGGAGCGCAATTGAACTGGAAGAAAAAACCTTGGTGCTGCCCAGCGAACGGGATCCCGACGTGCCTTTCAACCTCGGCTTGATCTATGCCCGTCAAGGCAAGCTGGCGGAGGCCCGCGCCGCCTTTCAGCGCTCGGTGGAGGTGGATCCCAGTGGCTTTAAGGCTCGCTATCAACTGGCCTTGGTGGATCTCAAGCTGGGGAACCTGGTCGCTGCCAAAGAGCAGCTCACCCTCTTGGCCCATGCCGCCAGCAACCATCCCGAAACCCACAGCCATATTCAAGCTCTGCTGGCCACTCTGGAGTCTGTTCCCTTGCCCGGCCAACAAGGGGAGAACCCGGCTCGCCCTCCAGCCGTTGAGTCAGAAGCCGCCAAGCTTTTGCTCGAACCTCAGAAAACAGAAACAGCCGCCCTGCCAACTGCGACTGAAAAGAAAGGGCCAGAGGAAGAGAAACCCCTCTCGCTTCTGCAGCGGCTCCGCCAACAGGAGCGGGACTAGTTCTCTCTCGGCCCAGACTGACAACCCATGAAGGCATGTAGCTGGATGCCAGGGATCCCGTCACCGGGCCTTGGGCTAGGCTCGCCCCTTTTGGGGATCCGACTGAGAATCCTCGGGCTGGGGCCCTTTGGTGGTGAACACCGTGGTGAACATCATCAGCATGCCTCCCCCCAAGATCAGCAGGGCTAATCCGCCAAACATCCAATTCATCCAAGCTTGAACTTCCATGGGGGAGCTCTCCAGAATACGAGAATCCATTGGGCAGTTTTATCCTACATCTGGAGAAACGGTGCCCAGCAGCTACTGATTGGCTCGGTAAAGCAACCCCAGCCCTACGGCGGCACAGATCAAGTTGGGCAACCAAGCCGCCATTGCTGGCCCCAGCGTCCCAATTTGTCCCAGCGCCTGGGTGATGAACAGCAGCACATAGAAGGCAAAGATAATCAGCACACTGATGCCCAACCCCAAAGAGGAACCGGTGCGCTGCGGGCGCAGCCCCAAAGGCACCCCAATCAGGGTAAACGCCAGACACGCGAAAGGAATGGCATACTTTTGGTTGAGGCTGACCTGCAGACGGCGCACCCGTTGCAGATCTCCAGAACTGGCGATCACCTCGATGTAATGCTTCAGCTCCCGAATGTTCATTTCCTCAGGGCTGCGAATCTCCTGAGCCAGCTCCAGCGGCGCGCGAGGCAGACGCAACTCCTGCCGGCTGAAGGTGGCAATGTTGCTGTAGGTGCCATCCGGAGAAACGATGTAGTTGGTGCCATCCTCAAACACCCAAAGATTCTCTTGGGGATCCCAGCGCCCCCGCTGGGCCAGCAGAATTTGGTTGAGCGCCTCGTTGGAAAAATCCAGGACGATAATGCCGCGCATTTGCTTCCCATCGAAGCTGCGGGCGTAGAACTGACGGGTTAGCCCTTGTCGCCGGGAAAAGGTGCCGTCTGGCTCAGGCATGAGGATCTCGCCAAATTCTTGGTAGAGGATATTCTCCCGCCGGAAGTCGGGATCCCGATTTAAAGCTCGGTTCAAAGTCGTGGCCGCTTGGCGATTGCTCACCGGCACCACCAGCTCATTGAACAGAAACGTTAACGTCGTCACCAGCAAGCTGAGGACGAGGGCAGGCACCATGAGGCGGTAAAGGCTCACCCCGCATCCGCGCAAGGCCGTGATCTCGTTGTCGGCAGACAAGCGCCCATAGGCCAGCAACGTCGCCAGCAACATGGACATCGGGAACGTCAGGACGATGATCCCCGGCGCCCGCAACACAAACACCTGTAACGCCGCCGAAAGCGACAGACCCGCTTCCACCACCAGGCGCACCAGCTCAAACAGGGATCCCACCGCCATCACCAAGGTTGTGAAAGCTCCCACCCCAAAGAGAAACGGCAGCAGCATCTCCGAGAGGACATAGCGATCCATCAGGCCCACCGCGCAAACGAGGGAGAGCCTGTGGTCAGGCCGCTCGCGGGAACGGGCAGGAGGGAGAGAATGAAGTTTCACGCAACCCAAGGAAGTAGTAGGCAGGACAGCCGAAGGCTGTTAACGACTCTAGACCGGAACACTGGGCAATGAAAGGCTATCGCCTTCCTTTCTCAACCTAACCCGCCTATGATCGACCCCAAGTAAGCTCAGGCATAGAATTGGGCCCGGTTTGTCTTGGGAAGACTTTCGACATGGTTTCCTCCTCTTCCCCCTCCTGCAATCTTAGGAGTTTGCTGGAGCGGCTCCTGGAGCTGCGGCAGCAGGTTGTAGAGGGATCCCAGAAATACTTGGCCGCTTGGGGCTGCCTTACGAGCCCTCCTGCGGCCATCCACAACCTGGCGCGCTACCTGGCGCTGCGCCAACAGGATCTGCGCAGCTTGCAACTGGAGCTGGCGGCTGCGGGGCTGTCCTCGCTGGGGCGCTGTGAGTCGCGGGTTCTGGAGAGCCTGGATGCGGTGATTGCTATTTTGGCAGCCACCCAGGGTTTGACCCATACGGCACCCAGCTATGAAGAGTTTTACGCCGGGGATACGGCACTAGAGCAGCACGCCGAGGCGCTGTTTGGCCCTCCTTCTCCCCATCGCCGCGCGCGCATCATGGTGACCCTGCCCAGCGAAGCCGCCGAGCAGCCGGAGCTGTTGCTGCAGTTGTTGGAGCGGGGCATGAACGTGGCCCGCATCAACTGCGCCCACGACGAGCCCTCGGTGTGGGAGAAAATGGTGGCCCACTTGCGCCAGGCCGAAGCCCAGACCCAACGGCGTTGCAAGATTTTGCTGGACCTGGCTGGCCCCAAGATCCGCACCGGCCCAGTGGCCATGCCCCCCGGCAAAACCAAGGTGTACCGCGGGGATCGCATCCTGCTCACCGCGAAGGTTCCTGAGGCCAGCGCCGATATCTCCTGCCAGGTGACCTGCAGCCTGCCGGAGGTTTTGGCGCACCTGCAAGTGGGGGCAACCGTTTGGATCGACGACGGCAAAATCGGCGCCCGCGTGGTAAGGATCGAGCCGGCAGGCGTGGTGCTGGAGGTGGACAAAGTTGCCCCTCAGGGCAAGAAGTTGCGAGCAGAAAAAGGCCTCAATTTTCCTGACAGTCAGCTCCAGATCCGTTCCCTTACCGACAAAGACTGCCAAGACCTGGACTTTGTGGTGCGGCATGCCGACTTGGTGGGCTATTCCTTCGTCCAGCAGCCCGCGGACTTGCAGTTGCTGGTTTCTGAGCTGGAGCGGCGGCAGGCTCGCCCCGATCTGGGCTTGATCCTCAAGATGGAAACGCAGCGGGCGGTGAAAAACCTGCCGGCCTTGATCGCGACCGTTGCCGGCTGCCGGCCCCTGGGGGTGATGATTGCCCGCGGCGATCTGGCCGTGGAGATCGGTTGGCTGCGCTTGGGCGAGATCCAGGAGGAACTGCTGTGGATCTGCGAGGCAGCCCAGGTGCCGGTGGTCTGGGCTACCCAGGTGCTGGATCAGCTCACCAAGGAGGGCTTGCCCTCGCGGCCTGAGCTTTCCGATGCGGTGATGTCTGCCCGCGCCGAATGCGTGATGCTCAACAAGGGCCAGTATTTGCTGGAGGCGGTCGCCCTCCTCGATGAGCTGCTGGCCCGTATGCAGACCCACCAACACAAGAAAAGCCAACGCCTGCGAGCTCTGTACTCCTGGAGGTGACCTGGAGCTGCCCTAGAGACGGAACTTCTCCCCCAGGTAATACTTGCGCACCAAGGGATCCGCTGCCAACTCAGCAGAAGTGCCTTTGGCCAGGATTGCCCCGTCGTTGAGGATATAGGCGCGATCGGTGATCTCCAGCGTCTCCCGCACGTTGTGGTCAGTAATCAAAACACCGATGCCCCGTTGCTTGAGCTTGGCCACCACCTCCTGAATATCCGCCACCGCGATGGGATCCACCCCCGCAAAGGGCTCATCCAGCAGCAGAAATTTCGGCCCGTGGATCCCAGCGGCCAAGGCACGGGCGATCTCCGCTCGGCGACGCTCCCCCCCCGATACCTGCAGGCCCAGGCTGTGGGCCACGTGGGCGATGCGAAACTCCTCCAGCAGTTGGTTGAGCCGCTGCTGCCAGAGGCGGCGAGGCACCCCCGTTTGCTCCATGATCAGCAGCAGGTTGTCTTGGATGCTGAGGCGACGAAAAATACTCGGCTCCTGGGCCAGGTAGCCGATCCCCAATTGGGCCCGGCGATGCATGGGCAGGTGGGTGATGTCTTGGTCATCCAACCAGACATGGCCGCGGTTGGGCTGGATCAGGCCAGTCATGATGTAGAACGTGGTGGTTTTCCCCGCCCCATTGGGGCCCAGGAGCCCCACGATTTCCCCCTGCTGAATGTTCAGGCTAACGTCGCTCACCACCTCACGGCGGCCATAGCGCTTACAGATGTTTTCTAAGTAGATCTGCATAGGGCCGGCACAGGGCTGCTGATCAATGCTTACTGATTCTGTAGGGCTGATTCTCTCCAACCGACAGGGATCCCGGCTGCCGCAGCGCACAGGCTACTTCCTCAAAGATGCCCCAAACCCCGCCCACAATCCAGGGGAGTGTAGGCAAAGTGGATCCCTCTCAAGCCAACTGGAGGGATCCTTAATGGGGTTCTCATATAGCTCACGGCAACTGCTCGCCCCCCTCAAAATGGGATCATTTCACTAGGGGATCCCTGGCCTTCCCATGCTTCGCTGCCCAGCTTGCTACTGGCTCAACTCCAACTCCGATTATCGCTGTCGTCGCTGTGGGCACTTTTTGCGCCATCGCCCGCTTCCTGTTGCCGAGAAACTCAACCCAAGAAGGCCAACAACCAGCCCTGCCGGCTGGCGGGAAATCCGCTGGGATCGCGTCCTGACTTCCTCGGCAATACTCGGGGTTTTGGTGGGGTTGGGGCAACTGTCTTGGCATTGGGTGCAGCCGCTGCTCAAAGATCCACCCCTTCCCAGTGTTGGCAACGGCCCGGCAGCTTCGGGACGATAGGACTCCAAACGTCATCCCGCCCTGAGAGAGCCTGCTATCAGGTGGGCCAGACAGACCTGCGGAGTGGCCGAAGCCAGAAGATGCCACTATCATGTGACCAGCGCAGAACCATCCCCCTCTGCTGTGTCCCTTCACGTAAACCTTCAAAATTGTGAGGCTTGGTAACCATGAACCTCAATCTCAAAGTTCCCGCCATTTGGGCAATACTGGCCACGGCAGCCTTGGCTTCCTCTGCCGCAGCCACAACCTACAACTCTTGTTTTATGCGCTACCTCATGGCTTCCCGCACCTGTCCCAACTGCCGCCTGGGATCCATTGAGCTGAGCAATCTGGATTTGGCGGAGGCCAATTTCAGCGGTTCCGATCTCATCGAGGCCAATCTGGAGCGCACCATCTTGACGGGCGCCGATCTCAGCCAGTCTTACCTGGTGGGGGCCAATTTGCGGCGGGCTCAATTGGGGGGAGCCAACCTGAGTGGCGCTTACCTGGAGGGAGCGGATTTGCGGGGGGCCAACCTGCGGGGGGCCGATCTCTCTTCTGCATCCCTGTACGGCGCCGACTTGCGGGGGGCCGATCTACGCGACGCCAACCTGGTTGGGGCTGACCTGCGCTTTGCTCGCACCTGGGGCGCACGCCTGCAGGGTGCCGTTCGGGAATAGTGCCAAAGGCCGAAGCCAGCTTCCCCTCTCCCTCTCTGGGAGAGGGACTAATGAATAACGCGTACTAATTGCGTAATGCGGATGGCGAGACTCGAACTCGCAAGGCAAAGCCACACGCCCCTCAAACGTGCGCGTATACCAATTCCGCCACATCCGCTTCCGAGCCTAACCATCATAGCGACAGAGGGGTGGAGTTGTTAAGGGCATTGGCCATTTTGCAGCTATGGCTTGTCCTGCCTCGGCAAAGTTAAGGCAACTCCACCGACGTGGGCTTGGAAGCGTGGGGCAGTCCCCACCCCAACTTCTCTCGCATAACCCGGAAAAATTCCGGTCGGCGCAGGCGCATCAAATCTGTCCAATAGGGGGCACGTACCACCCGAATCTGGTCTTCCGGCATGATGTAGCAGCCGGCATTTCCATCTACCACCAAAACCAGTGGCTGAGGGGTAACGGGGCTAATCCATACCTCCTCCGAATCGGGGAAGACCAAGGCCCGCGACGCCATGGAATGGGGGCAGATGGGAATCAGCTGCAAAACCGGCACCCCCGGTGTGATCACCGGCCCACCCGCCGAGAGGGCATAGGCCGTCGAGCCGGTGGGAGTAGCCAAGATGACTCCGTCGGCAGCCACATCCAGAGGTGAGTGATCCCCGATGGTGATCTCGAAGTGGCACATGCTGGTCAAAGGCTCGCGGTGCAACACCATCTCGTTTAAGCTCAAGACCTCCCAGCGCAATTCTTGCCCTCGGTAGGCTTGCACCAGCAACATGCTGCGGCGATCCAGGGTGTATTCCCCGGCAATGGCGGCACTGGCTGCCTCTTCTAGGTGAGGAAGGTAGGTCTCCGTCAGAAAGCCCAGATGGCCCGTATTCACCGCCAACAAGGGGATCCCTTTGGGGGCCAGTTGCCGTGCTGCTGCCAAGACGGTGCCATCTCCCCCCAACACCACCGCAAACTTCATGGTTTGATCAAATCCAGCCGGGGCCAGGCTATCTACTTTGGTCAGGCAGATGGGGCTGTCGGGCTTGGCATAACCGAGGATACCGCCCCAGTTGGGGGCCACACAGACTTCCCAGCCCTGCTCCTGAAACCAGCGGGCTAGGGTTTCGCTGCTGCGTTTGGCGGCGGGTTTGGCGTCGTTGTAGAGGATCCCGGCTTTGGGCTTGGTCATGGGCAATGGGAAGGCAGAGGTGCCAAAACTCTATCAGTTCTGCAGGCCCCTCTGCTGGCCAGGTGATCCATTCCACAATTTCTGCCAGCAGACTTCGCTGATACATTGACGCTGAACAAGACGGGTAGCTTGCATGGCGAGGCCATACGCTGCTGCCCGGGGCTGCAGCGATTGCATCCTGCTCGTTGCCAATCGGCAGCTCAACCCTGGCAGGGCAAGAAGCTACGAGGAAAAACGAGTGACGGCAGGTTGGAACGAGTACCTCAATCGACAGGGCGACCCCGGTACATCAGTCGGTACTTCACCTGCGGGGTCAAGTCTTTTTGCCCTGGATCCCCTTCTGCGGTGATGGGTTGTGGAGGGGCGGTGGGAGAGTGGGCGCTCGGCTGCGGGGGAGGGGTGGAAGAAGATGTACGGCTGACCTCCGCCGGCCGTAAGCCCGCTTGCTTCAGAGCCCTGTGGAGCGCCTCCGTGTCAATAGGCAAAAACCACCTGGCAGCCTCGTAAATCCGTTCGAGGGAGTGGAGAAGGTCGCCGGCCTCCGCCAAGCCAGGGATCACATCTGCTGCCCCCTGATAAATTGCCCAGCGCCGCTCTGCAGGCTCGATGTGGCGACGGGGGTGATGAGTCAGGATCACAGGGATGTTGGGCAGCTTACTTTGGCACTCTCGACAAAAGGCATAGGGGTTAAACAGCCCCGTCGTCATGTCCACCACCATCAGATCCAAATCCAGAGGCTGACTTGCTGCCACCTCCAGCAGATCTTCACGCGGGGAAACCAGCACCACAGAGTGCCCCTGAGACTCCAGCGCCAACTTCCAGAGATGAGATTGCAAGGCCTGGCCCTGAGCTAGCAGTATGGTTTTGCTCACCGTAGATGGAGATATGCGAGTAGAAGGAAAGGCAAAGGCTTGCACCACTTAATAATCCGGTCGTACGCCAGAATCTTGTGCGGGGCGTAATGTAGCATTCTTAGGGGAAGCAAATGGTAACCGGATATACAGATATACAAGTATTGCGGTTTAAGCCCGACGCTTCATACCCTTAAACCTGGATCCCTAGCAGCCGACAGCCCATTTCTGGGTGCGGCCTGTCCGACGGCCTCAACGTTTGTCTTGCTCAATTCAATCTGGGATCCCTTCTTTCTCGCTTTCCAATTCAGCTTGCAGGGCTTGCCACTCTTCCGGAGACAGCGAGTGGAGTTTCTCTTGAAGTTGCTGGGTCTCAAAGCTGGCCCACTGAGCCTTCAGGGTCATTTCCCCCCGCAGCACCCGCCTCAGGTAGCCAAAAGTCCAACCCAAGCAAGCCAGCAGGAGCACCACGCTCGATATCTGCTGCGCAGCCCCCGTATCCAAGCCCGCCCAAAGCAGCAGGCCATAGAGGATCCCTACCCCCAACAGCAGGGCCAAGCCTATGCCAAGAACGTCCAATCTGCGCATGGCTCAGTGAACCGACAAACGGCTGACCTTACAGCGACCGAGGCTTGGGCCGGAACGTCATGAAGGGAGCCAAGAGCACCATGCCGGGAAAGAAAAACAAGACCAAGAAAAACATCAACACCTTTTCCCAAGCACTGCCTGAAGTCCAGCGTTTGTCCACATACAGCAGAGACAACAGAGGCAGCACCAGCAAATAGAGAACAGCCAAACCGGCATAAGTTAACCCAATCAACGATGGAGTAGAAGCCATGTCGAGTGCGCTCCGCAGCTAGACCTATGTCGAACAAATCTAACAGGATTGTAAAGGGATTTGTCAGCTTGGGGGAGTTCGTAACTCAGCCAACTGACCACAAACTGACTACAAGCTGGTGCTGATCGCCCCAACGGGGCAGGTGGCAACACACTGTTCGCACATGACACAGCGGTTGCGAGAGAACTCCAGCTTCCAGTTGGGAGCAGAAATCTTCAGGGCCTCGGTTGGGCAAACTCCCGTACACAATCCACAGTCCACGCACAAGTCTGGGTCGATTTGAATTTCCTTGGCCCGTTCTGTCACCTCAATGCCCAAAGACTGCACCCACTCCAAGCCTGCTTCCACCTGGTCGATATCCCCCGACAGCTCCACCACCAAAGTACCCACTTCGTTGGGGGCTACCCTGGCGCGCACGATATTGGCAGCCACATCGAAGTCTTTGGCCAACCGATAGGTGAGAGGCACATTCACCAAATGGCGGGGGAAAATGAGGGTGACTCGTTTGCGCACGGATCTTGAGTGTTTTGAGTGCAGCAACTTCCTTCAGTATGGCAGGCTTGTGAGGTTCAGTTTGGCCGTGAATGCAGCTCACTTCCACCCTCCACAGGACACCCAAGGCGAACCCCACAGCGGTAGGGCGGGGCTTTGAACCCAGTTTTTCGGTGAGCTCAGCTTCTTGGGAAGATCACCAGAGGCAGCGCGTGAGACAACGGCGCCATTATCAGCGTGCCCCTCCCACCAAAAGCCATCTGTGGAAGCCGACCCAGAGCCTGCCACAATAAGATAGAGAGCATCCCCAATCCCTATGGACTCATCTTTTGCTCAGCCCCGTCTCAACTCAGAGCAGTACCGCCAGATGCTGGTGCGGGATGGCGAGCGTCGCTTCCGCGAGTGGCACACGGCCTTCCTCAAGTACCAACGGCAGTTTTTGCAGGAGATGAAGCAACTGCGTCTCCAGGGTTCTTTGCATCGCTGAATGGTTAATGCCCACCGTCCCCACCTTGCACCCGCTGCCAGTCTTCTCCAAGCCCGATCCCTCCCCAAGGCCTACGGCCTGCCAAGGCGAACGGCAAGAAACCTTGGAATTGCTGGAGTGGCCCCGCCTTTGTCAGCACTTGGCCACCTTTGCGGCCACACCCTTGGGCCGCCGCGCCTGCTTGGAGCTGGATCCCTGGCAGAGCCGCGCCGACAGCGAAGCCTACCTTGAGCAGACGGAAGAGGCGATCCGCCTCGATCGCACACAGGCGGGGGGCCTTTCCATGGCAGGGATCCACAACCTGCTGCCGGCTTTGGAACGGGCCGAACGGGGGGGGATCCTGAGCGGGGAAGAGCTGGTGCAGATCGCTACAACTCTGGGGGCAGCCCGCCGCATCCGCCGTCTGATCGACGACCACGACCATCTGCCACGCTTGCAAACTTGGGTGAGCACCCTGCGCACCTACCCGGAGGTGGAGCAGGAGATCTTCCGCTGCCTGGAGGAACATGGCGAGGTGCGGGACAGCGCCAGCCCTACCCTTGCGGATCTGCGCCAGCAGCAACGGCAACAGCGCAGCCAGATCCAGGAGCGCCTGCAACAGTTGATGAGCCAGTATCCCCAGGCGCTGCAGGATACCCTGATTGGCCAGCGGCAGGGGCGGTTTGTCCTGATGGTGAAGGCCACCCATCGGGATCTCATCCGCGGCCTTGTGCACGACAGCTCTGCCAGTGGAGCCACCCTCTATGTGGAGCCCTACGCTGTGGTGGAACTGGGCAACCGCTGGCGAGAAACCCAAGCTCAGATTCAGGCGGAGGAAGAGCGGATCTTGGCCGCGCTCTCGGCTCAGGTGGCCTCCGTCGCCACCGATCTGGAGCATCTGCAGGGGGTGATGGTGGGGTTGGATGTGGCTCTGGCTCGGGGTCGCTACAGCCTCTGGCTGGAGGGCAATCGTCCCCAGTTTGTCTCGGCAGGATTGCGCCTGCGTCAGGCCAAGCACCCTCTGCTGCTCTGGCAGTCCCGCGCCGCCGCCCCTTCGGAGGGTCAAGGTTCTGCCGTTGTCCCCATCGACTTCACCCTCGCGGACTCCATTCGTGTCGTGGTTATCACCGGCCCCAACACCGGCGGCAAAACCGTTGCCCTGAAAACCCTGGGCCTGCTGGTGCTCATGGCCAAGGCGGGGATCTTCCTGCCGGCTCAGGATCCGCCCCAGCTGCCTTGGTTCGACGGGGTTTACGCCGACATTGGGGACGAGCAGTCGCTGCAACAAAATCTCTCCACCTTTTCGGGGCACATCCGCCGCATCAGCCGCATCGTGCAGGCCCTGCAGTCTGCTCCGGAGCCGGCCCTTGTCCTGTTGGATGAGGTGGGGGCGGGCACGGATCCCACCGAAGGCGCTGCCCTGGCGGCTGGGCTATTGGAGTACCTCTCGGAAAGGGCACTGCTCACCCTGGCTACCACCCACTACGGCGAGCTAAAGGCCCTGAAATACCAACATCCCGGCTTTGAAAATGCCTCGGTGGAGTTCGACGAGGTCACCCTGGCCCCCACCTATCGCCTCTTGTGGGGGATCCCAGGCCGCTCCAACGCCTTGGCCATTGCCCAACGGCTGCAGTTGGATCCAGAGATTCTGCGGCGGGCCCAGCGGCACCTGCAAGGGGAAAGCCAGGTGGATAGGGTCATTGCCGGCCTGGAAGCGCAGCGGGCTCAATTGGAAGAGCGGGCGGCCCAGGTGGGATCCCTGCATCGAGAGCTGGAGAGCCTACATCAACAAATGCAGCAGCGCAGCCGCCAAATCGCCGAGCGAGAAGCCCGGCTGGAGCAGAAGCAAAACCAAGAACTCCAAGCCCTGTTGGCTGCTGCCCGTCAGGAAGTGGCTGCCGCCATCCGCAAATTGCAGCAGGGAGAGGATCCCCAACGCATTACTGCCGAGCTGGCGCAAATCCAGCAGCGCTACTCTCCCCCACCGCCGCCTGTGGATATGGAGTTTGTGCCAGAGGTGGGAGATCGGGTGCGGCTGAGAGGCTTGGGGCAGACGGGGGAAGTGATCGCCATCGAAGGAGATGTATATGTAGTGCGCAGCGGCATCCTCAAATTCACAGTGCCACGGGGGCAGTTGGATCCCATTGATGAACACCAGGCTAAGCAACGCCAACGCCCCAAAGCCCCACCTCCCTCCCCTGCAGCCACCGCTCCCCTGAACCTGCGCACCAGCCAGAACACCCTCGATCTGAGGGGGAAAACCGTTGCTGATGCTGAGGCCATTCTGGAACAGCACTTTGCCCAAGCTCCTCCCGGCCCGGTTTGGATCATCCACGGCCACGGCACAGGGCGCCTGAAAGCCGGCGTCCAGGCTTATCTCCAAAATCACCCGCGCGTTCAGCGTTTTTCAGCCGCTGATCCCGAAGACGGCGGTACTGGAGTGACCGTGGCTCATTTACAGTGAGGCTTGTACAGTGAGGCTTGCCAGTGCCAGAAGGGAGTAGGGGTGGTCGCGTTGGCATTCTCGAGTCGGAGACCGGACAAGTGCCGGGCAATGTCTCAAGCTTGACTGTGGAGCACTGCCGCTGCTGAGCTGACGGGCTGGGATCCCTTCTGTTGCCGCTGGCTTTGCCAGAGCCAGTAGCCCCGCACCAGTTGGCTATCCCCAATGAGCTTCAACATCACCGCCACCGTTGCACCTGTCCAACTGAGAGGCCCAAAGGCGGCGCCTGCTGCTGCCAACAGCGCCAACCCAGAAAGATTTAGCCCCAAGCCTTGCACCCACATCCACAAGACAGTCTCGCGCTCTGACATCTGTCAGCTCCTAGAGGAGAAATAGGATAGCCCTACTGTCCTGAATCTGAGCAGAGACGGGGATGGGGTTGAGCCTTGACACCGCTGCCCAAAGCTGCACACTTGAGGGGGGCATATTCCCCCTACGGATGGGCTGCTTCACCCAGCCACTCCTGCAATCGGGCCAGAGCCAGCCGCTTCTGGGCAGCGGAGCGTATCGTGCCCTCCGTGAGCCGATTGAAGCCATGCACCAACCCCTTGCCCCCCAAAGCCACCAGCTTTACCCGATGGGTTTGCCCTGGCTCAAAACGCACTGCGTTGCCGGAAGGGATGTTGAGGCGCATGCCAAAGCTGGCGGCGCGATCGAAAACCAGGGCTCGGTTCACCTCAAAAAAGTGAAAATGGGATCCCACCTGAATGGGCCGATCCCCTCGGTTGGTAACCTCCAGGGTCACGGTGGCCCGTCCGACGTTGGCTTGGATGGGATCCTCTGCCAGCAACAGTTCCCCTGGGATCAGGGCCGGCTCTGCGTTGGCAGCAGGGTTGGTTCTGGATTGGCGAGCCATGGGGACGACCTCCTGAAGTCTCTGGGTCTTTGGAGCATCTGGGGGATCCCTAGCGAATGGGGTGGTGTAGGGTAACCAGCTTGGTTCCGTCGGGGAAAGTAGCCTCCACTTGAATTTCCGGGATCATCTCTGGGATCCCGGGCATCACGTCCTCGCGGGTCAGCCACGTCAGCCCCTCGCTCATCAATTGGGCGACTGTTTTCCCCTCCCGCGCCCCTTCCAAGACTGCTGCGCTCAAGTAGGCCACCGCCTCAGGGTAATTGAGTTTGAGGCCCCGCTGCCGCCGATCCCGAGCCAACTGGGCAGCCAGGTAGATCAACAACTTGTCTTTCTCCTGGGGGGATAAGTACATGGGGCAACCTCAAAGATAAAAAAGGATACAAAGAGGACAGCAGCAGGCCCAGTTGGCCTAGAGTTGACCGAACTCATGCGCAGAAATCCCCAGTCTTGGCGCAGCGGACTGTTGCTACGCAACAAGGTGGCTAGCCGTAGTTCATCTTCTACCACCTCTGGGCAAAAAAGGGGAGCCCAGGCTACAAGAGATTTCACTCTCTCCTGCACAAGCAGCAGTCTCAACCTCTTCCGACATCGGGTTTTGCAACTTCCTTCCTAGGCAACCCGCTATATAAAGAGTAACAATAGATGCATATAGATTAGAAGATGTAAAAGTCTGTCTGGATTCCTATCTCAGCTCTGAGTTGGTTTATCCTGGAGCAATTTACCGGCTCTGTATTAACAGTTTCCTTTGATAGGCGTTGACTGGGTTCTTTTGATCGGCTATGAAACTCGAACTGACTCCCCGCCAGCGGAAGATTCTCTGGGCGACAGTGCGTAGCTACATTGCTACAGCTGAACCTGTCGGTTCCAAAACCTTGGCCCAGTCCTACAACTTTGGGGTAAGCACGGCCACCATTCGCAACGACTTGGCCACCCTTGAGCAAGTGGGATTGCTGTTTCAGCCTCACACCTCCGCCGGACGGGTTCCTTCCGACTTTGGCTATCGGGTTTATGTCAACGATTTGTTGACCTCCGCCAACAGCGGTGGGATCCCTCACGATGCTCCTCAGCCGGATCCCCATCCTGCCCTGCAACAGTTGATGGATCAGCTTGGCCGTGAGCTGGGAGATGACTTGGACAGTCTCCTACAAAGGGTGGCCCAGCTTTTGGCCCATCTGAGCGGTTGCATTGCTCTTATCACCCCTCCTCAGGGGCCGGTGGTAGCCATTCATCATGTGCAGTTGGTGTCGGTAGCGCCAGGGCGGGTGATGGTGTTGGTGGTAACCGACTCCTATCAAACCCATTCAGCTCTGGTCAGCCCCCCCGACTGGCCCAGCGACTCCCGAGAGGATTTGGAAGATGAATTGCAATTGCTCAGCAACTTTCTCACCCTGAAGCTGCGGGGCAAAACCTTTGCCGAGTTGCAGGATCTGAGCTGGCTGAAACTGGATGAAGAATTTCGTACCTACGGCCATTGGCTGCAGCAACTGCTGCGCTCGGTGGTGCAACGCTGTCTACAGCCCTCTCTGGGGCAGGTGTTCAGTGCCGGTATGGCCGAGTTGATGCGTCAGCCGGAGTTTTCCCAGGCCCGGCAGGTGCAGGCAGTGATGCAGTTGATCGAGGAGGGAGCCAAGCAACTTCAGGGGATGATTGGGCTCCATTTTGCCGATGGGGGTTTGCCCTCTCTGCCGAGCTCAACGGAGATGGATCAGGAGTCGGGACAGTCTGCCCGCAAGACCCCGGTGATCATCTACATTGGCAGCGAGAATCCACTGGAGTCTCTGCACCACTGTACGGTTATCGCCTCCACTTACCACCGTCGCTCAGCTCCTCTGGGTACGGTCACCTTGCTGGGGCCGACCCGAATGGCCTACGAGCGCAGCATTGCTGCTGTGCAGGCGGTGGCCTCTCATCTGACCCGAGCTCTTGCCTAAGGGATCCCATAGCGGCAGGTAGGGTCTGGGTTGCACCTGAGCAATAACAAGCTGTGGCCAGGCTCTCTCCTCTCCACCTGCGGGTACAGTGCGCCATTCGGCAGCGGCAACTTCTTCACCCTGGCCAGCGGCTGCTGGTGGCTTTTTCGGGCGGGCAAGATTCTTTTTGCCTGCTCCAGATCTTGCGGGATTTGCAGCCTCGCTGGGGCTGGCAGATATTTGTTCTGCATTGTGATCACCGCTGGTCGGCAGATGAAACGGAGTGTGCTCGCTTTTTGCAGGGGTGGCTGCAGCAGCAGGGACTGCCTCATGCCGTTGAGACTGCGGATCCCATCCGCCGAGATGAGGCAGGGGCCAGGGCTTGGCGCTACCAACAACTGGACAAATGGGCCCGCACCTGGGACTGCAGCGCCGTGGTGATGGGGCATACGGCCAGCGACCGGGCCGAGACATTTTTATGGAACTTGCTGCGAGGGACAGGAGCCGCCGGGCTGAGCAGCCTAGATTGGCAGCGTCGCCTGGACGACCGGGATCCCACCTCTGCCCAAGTGGTGCGACCCCTGCTGGAGCTATACCGTTGGGAAACCGAGCAATTTTGCCAACAGCACCAATTGCCAGTTTGGCCGGATCGCAGCAACCAAGATCTGGCCCATGGCCGCAACCGCCTCCGCCTAGAGGTGATGCCTTACTTGAAACAGCACTTCAACCCGCAACTGGAAGCGGCCCTGAATCGGGCTGCCACACTGCTGCAAGCAGAACATGAGCTGGTGGTAGCTCAAGCAGCTCAGCTATGGCCACAGGTATATGAGCCCGCTTTGCCAGGGCTGCGACGGGATCCCTTGCGGGCTGCCCCCTTGGCTCTGCAGCGGCAGGTGATGTTTCAATTTTTGTCTTTGGTGCTGCCCCACCACCCCACCTTTGACCAGGTAGAAGCCGGGATCCAGCTCTTAAAAGCAGACCGAGGCAGCCGTAGCCCCGATTATCCAGGTGGGCACTGGCTGGAAGTGAAAGGGGATCACTTGGTTTGTTTCCATTAATTTTTCCATTAATTCCACTTCCCCGAAGGGAAGCGACTGATTCATTAATAGTAAGTATCACCACTGATTGTGGCAATACTTGGATACGATTAGCATCTTATGGTAATAATACGGGCCCGAGTCCATTGGCTACAGCACCTGATATGACCACTGCATTTGTACCTACCCCATCACAATGGGCAACCAAGACAATAGATTTAAGCCCGTATGCTTCTCAAACCGCCGCCAGAATCAGATTCTAATTGCGAAGTGGATGGGGAAATGTTACTTATCTGGATTTATTTAATACCTCCAACTGTTAGCGATGGCTACCAACGATAACATGATGGGTACTTCTATGAGTACACCAACCACCGTGGCTAACGACGCACCTGAATTAAGACCAAAAAGTGATATGGCCACGGCAACTGCGAGTTCAAAAAAATTACTGGCACCAATCATCGCAGCCGGTGCACAAACCGGATGTGATAAACGGAGCAATTTTCCACCCAGCCAGGTTATAAAAAATATGAAGTAGGTTTGAATGGTCAGTGGTATGGCTATCAACAAAATGGTGTATGGATGATCCAGTATGTGTTCGCCCTGAAAGGCAAAGAGTAAAACCAGGGTTGAAAGCAATGCTAGTATGGAAACAGGACGAAGTGCCGGAAGAAATTTTTGTTCAAACCAATCCTTTCCTTTTCGTCGAAGCAATATCCGATTGGTCAGATAGCCCGTAGTTAGCGGTATAACAACAAAAACAACCACCGAAGTAATCAGTACTTCATACGGTATCTGTATGTTGGTTACTCCCAGCAGCCATTTTACAATGGGTACAAATGCAACCAGCAGAATAAGATCGTTGACTGAAACTTGTATTAACGTATAATTGGCATCGCCTTCTACCAAATAACTCCACACAAACACCATGGCTGTGCAGGGTGCGGCACCCAGCAGAATGGCGCCTGCCAGGTACTGGTCTGCATCTTCCGGAGTGATCCAGGTAGCATACAGATTTTTAAAGAAAATCCATCCAAACAATGCCATGGTGAAAGGTTTGATCAGCCAGTTTACAGTAACTGTCAGCGCCAGCCCTTTCCAATTTTTTGAAACACCGCCTATCGATGAAAAATCAATCTGTACCATCATCGGGTAGATCATCATCCAAACCAACACCGCTACCGGAATGTTGATGGTATATATCTGCCAGCTTTCAAGCACCGAAACAGAATTCCCCAGTATTTTCCCAAGACCAATGCCTGCAGCAATGCATAGCGAGACCCAAACGGTAAGGTATTTTTCAAAAAACTTCACGGGTTGAAATTTAATTACAGCGTTTCCATTAATTCCACTTCCCCGAAGGGAAGCGACTCCCCCCCATTATAACCCTTGCCCAGAGGTCTTGTTTTCGGCTGCAATTTCCCCTTGTTTTTCTCCGCCGAGGGGCCTGAAACCCTTGCCCAGAGCGGGATCGACCGGGTCAACGGAAGAATCAGGGTTTGAGGTTTGTCGCCGACCCTGTCGCTAACCATGTTGGTGTAGAAATTAACATGGATCCTGGGGTCGCTGCCTGGATAGGTTGGGGGCTTGGGCCAGCCCTGGGCAATGGGGCTTGCTGGTGGCGTCCGTAGAACAGAGTCTATGAGAGAATCTCTCGGCCCAACCGTGGGAAAAGTGTCGAGCATGTTAAAAGTAGACGAAAATGAGATCTCGATAGGATGCCAGTTTGCCTATCGACTGTTGTCGCTATAGTGGCTGAACACCATGCTGGATCCCCTTTTGGAAGAGAAAATCCGTGAGCAAATCCGCACCCACAAGGTGCTCATCTACATGAAGGGCACCCCGGAAATGCCCCAATGTGGGTTTTCCTATGCCGCCGTTCGTGTGCTGGATAGTTTGGGCTTCCCCTACACGGCGATTAACGTACTCGAGGATCCTGAGATCCGCCAGGGGATTAAAGAGTTTTCCAACTGGCCTACTATCCCGCAAATTTATATTGATGGGGAGTTTGTGGGCGGTTGCGACATCATCCAAGAGATGCACGCCCGCAACGAGCTGCGTCCGCTGGTCGAGGCAGCCTTTGCTAAGGCCACGGCTCAATCTTAAGGGATCCCATCTCATCCAGAGGGGTTGCCATGCTTACCCCCGACTACCTTCGGCAGCACCTGATGGAGAAGCTGCAGGCTCTTCATGTGCAGGTGGAGGATGAGTCCCACCTTCACATCGGCCACGGGGGCGGGACAGGAGGGCACTACCGAGTTCAAGTAGTGTCGCCTTCGTTTGTCGGCAAAACGACCCTACAGCGACATCGCCTGGTGTATGCCGCTCTGGCGGAACACATGGGGCGGAGCATTCATGCTTTGGCCCTGCAAACTTACAGCCCTGAAGAGGTTTCTGCGCAAGGGATCCCTGAGGAGATCAGCTAGCATAGAGGGCAAAATCGCGGCCCCATCAGGGCAGAGGAGGGAGCATGGCAACTCTTTTGGCCACCTGGCTGATGTCAGCCTTGAGTGTAATGATCCTGGCTTGGCTTTTGCCCGGGATCCACGTCTCCGGGTTTGGCGGGGCTTTGGTGGCGGCTCTGGCCATTGGTCTGGTCAATGGTTTGGTTAGGCCGATTCTCCGGCTGATCACCCTGCCGATTACGGTTCTTACCCTGGGTTTGTTTTGGCTGATTTTGAACGGCATTTGTCTAGCCATTGCCGATAAGCTGGCCGGGAATGCTTTCAACATCGATAATTTCGGCTGGGCGTTTATCGGCGCAATTGTACTTTCCATCGTCAGCGGCTTGGTTCAGCAGGTTTTTGAGCAAGGTGCGCCGAACTGACTTCGTCCCCAGCCGTGAGAGGGCAGGGTTTGGTTCAAGATTGCAGGGGGTACGCTAGGGGAACGTCAACACTCAGCCCGACGATAACCAAAACCAACTTTAAGGGATCCCGATAAGCTTTACTCCATTGGCCCTGCCCGCTAAGTTTTTGCCGCAGAACCATAGGATTCTCCACAGATAGCCTGCACAAGATCTGCCAATGGCTAACATCAGCAGGATATTGCGAGCAGGCGTTTGATCTGTGGCTGCTTTATCTAAGCCTAGCAAATCGATAGGAAACCAGTAGGGGATCAAGTTGGTCGATCTGCAACTCAGGAGCTGGTTGGTATGAAGGCGTTGCTGCTCTATCCGCGTTTTCCTCAATCATTCTGGTCTTACAATCGCACCATTGAGATGGTGGGGCTAAAAGCGCTAATGCCACCTCTTGGCTTGATCACCGTTGCTGCTTTGCTGCCCCAACACTGGGAGATTCGCTTTGTGGATCGCAATGTAGCTGATGAAACAGAAGCCGATTGGCAGTGGTGCGATCTGGTGATCTTGTCGGCCATGCTGGTGCAAAAACAAGATTTCCACGCCCTGATTCGCAAGGCTGTACAACTGGGCAAAAAAGTAGCTGTGGGCGGGCCCTATCCAACTTCTGTGCCGCAAGACGCCCTGGAATCCGGGGCTCACTATTTGGTTTTGGACGAAGGGGAAGTGACCATACCGGCTTTCGTCAAGGCCCTAGAAGCAGGTCAAGAGTCGGGCATTTTTCGGGCCGCCGAAAAGCCGGACGTAACCCAAAGTCCTTTGCCGAGGTTTGATCTGCTGCGTATGGATCAATACTTCATGATGTCAGTCCAATTTTCGCGAGGTTGCCCCTTTAATTGTGAGTTTTGCGACATCATCTCTCTTTACGGACGCAAGCCGAGAACCAAAGAGCCAAGTCAAATGCTAGCTGAGCTGCAAGCTCTCTATGACTTGGGTTGGCGGGGTTCGGTATTTGTGGTAGACGACAACTTTATCGGCAACCAGCGCAACGTCAAGCGATTTTTACGAGAGCTGATCCCCTGGAGCCAGAAGCGCAACTATCCATTTACCTTTATGACAGAGGCTTCGGTTAACCTGGCCGAAGATGAAGAACTGATGAGGTTAATGGTAGAGGCGGGTTTCTATGCTGTCTTTTTGGGCATTGAGACCCCAGACCAAGACAGCTTACAGATGACCCAAAAGCTCCAGAATACCCGCCACCCTTTGGTGGAGGCCTGTCGCAAGATCAACGATGCTGGACTGCTGATCTATGCTGGGTTTATTCTGGGCTTTGATGGAGAGCGGCCAGGAGCAGGGGAGCGCATTCAGGCTTTTGTCGAGCAAACCGGTATTCCTCAGCCAATGCTGGGCATTTTACAGGCTTTGCCAAACACACAGCTCTGGAATCGCTTGAAGAAAGAGGAACGGTTGCTGGAAGGGATCGGCGTGACTGAGTTTGGCGATCAAAATACACTGATGAACTTTATTCCCACCCGTTCTCTATCGGAGATTGCCCGAGAGTATCTGGAAAGTTTTTGGAAACTGTATGATCCTGCACGATATTTATCTCGCTGCCTGCAACAATGCCTGAATATCGGCATCAAAGATGGCCGACGGCAAATGATGAAGCTGCCCCTCCGCAAAGGGATCCACCTGCTTCTACAACTCATCTGGCGGCAAGGGATCCTTCATCCCGAAATCCGCGCCCAATTTTGGCGGCAGCTATGGACGATTTGGCGACAGAAACCGAGCCTGCTGAACCTATATTTGGGCCTCTGCGCTGCAGGAGAACACTTTTGGGAATATCGGGAATTGGCCCGCGCCCGGCTTACCCAGCAACTGGGATACGATCCTTTGCTGGCCAGCTCATCTTGACAGTATTTCTGGGGGAATGGTCTATCGATAGAGGATGCCCGGATGGGGCCTATGCGGCGACGACAGTTGGGGGCGATGGTGCTGGGATCCCTGTGGGCTGTTTGGGGAGGCTCTCGGCAGGCCCAAACGTCCGGGCGCGGAGATTGGCTGGCCGTGGAGCTGTTCAGCCGCTGGAGTGCGGATCCCTTGGCCGAGTTGGAGCTGGTTGGCCCTTTTGTTTTGAATCAGCAGCCTTTTCCAACAGGTGCCTGGAAGTTACAGGTGCGCCGCCAAGAGCTCCTGCTGACCGGGCCGGGACAGCCTCGTCGCTACCAGGGATCCCTTTGGCTACAGGGGGGAGCTCTGCGCTCCCTCGCAGGGGAGGAGCGTCGCTATCGGGGCTGGGTACAGATTCGTCCCAAGGGTTTAGGTCGCCTGCACCTGGTGAATTGGGTGAAGTTGGAAGACTATCTGCTGGCTTTGGTGCCCAGCGAAATGCCCGCCGACTGGCCAGCTGCCGCCTTGCAGGCGCAAGCCATCTTGGCCCGTACCTTGGCCGTTCCCCATCTGTGCCCCGGCCCCAGAAGAGAATGGCCCTCTACCTCGATAAGGCTATTGCAGGATTCCACCGCCCACCAGTTTTATGGTGGCCTGGCCTATGAAACGGCGGCGACCACTGCTGCGGTGCAGGCAACCCGAGGGCAGATCCTAACCCATGCCGGCCAGCCGATAGAGGTTCTGTTTCACTCCACCTGCGGCGGTCACACCAGCGCCAATCAGGATATTTTTGCCCCACCCGCCCGCCCCTACCTACAAGGGGTGATCTGTGACGGGTGTCGTGCCTCTCCTTTCTATGGCCCTCACAGCGTCCGACTCAGCCGACGGGAGTTGGAGCAAGCCTTGGGCAACGGCGATCTGGAGATTGTGCAGTCGGATCCCTGGGGTCGCCCTGTGCGCATCCGCGTTGGATCCCAACTGTTGACTGGCCAAGAGTTTGTGCTGCGCCTTGGCCAAACCCTGGGTTGGGGGATCCTCCCCAGCAACCGCTTCACGTGGGAACGTCTCCAGCCAAAGGCCGGCCAGCAGGAAGTGTACCTTTTTACCTATCGCGGAGCCGGGCATGGGGTGGGACTGTGTCAGTGGGGATCCCGCGGCTTGGCCGAGCAGGGCTACACAGCGCCGCAAATCCTCAATCACTACTTCCCCGGCACCCAGGTGATAACGTTGAGCTGAAGGCTGTTGGCCCCGACTCCAACTCTCATTTACTCCCGTGTCCCTTGCACACCCCCATCGTCGCCATCCTGCCTACTGCTACTGCAGTGAGCTGGAACACGCCCAGATTCCCAAGCGCCAGCAGCAGGATCCCTTGCCGTTTGCAGAAGCGATGCGGGTGCATTGCCAATCGGGAAGCCGCTGTGGCCGCTGCTTGCGGCCCTTGGAGCAGTTGTTTCGTCAGCAAAGCTGCTACATAGCCCATCCCTGAGCCACCTTGAGCAGGCGACCTTGGGCCATCGCACCCCAAGAAGCTGACCTCAGGCGGGGGCTTTGGGGGTGATCTTCACAATGGTGGGACGGGATCCCACCTGGGCTGACCCATTCGCTTGGGCTTGCGGCTCTTTGGCCATCCCGCTGCCAGTGGAAGTGGTTTGCGCTTTACGCCGCTTCTGCGGCACAGCATTTCCGGCCTGCTGGGCTGTATGGCTGCTGGAGGCAGTTTTGGCTTGGGTTTTACTGACCGAGGAGCCCGCTTTGCCGGTCGAGCGGCTTTTCCCCTTGACCTCTGCAGAAGAGACTTCTTTTTCAGCCAGCACCTGCAGGGCCATTTCCAGGGTAACCGCTTCGGCAGGGATCCCTTTGGGCAAAGAGGCATTGACCTTGCCATGTTTGACATACAGCCCGTAGGGGCCGTCGTGCAGATTGACCGGCTCACCATCCTCAGGATGGGATCCCAGCTCCCGCAGCGGCTTGGCCGAGGCGCGCCCACGGCTTTTCTTGGGCTGGGCCAGCAGCTCCAGCGCCCGCTCCAGGCTGATGGTCAGCACATCCTCCTCGGCGGGCAGAGAGCGGAAATCGCCATCACAGACTACGTAGGGGCCGAAGCGGCCAATACCGGCCTGCACCTTTTTCCCCGATTCCGGGTGTTCCCCCAAGGTGCGAGGCAAGCTCAGCAACCCCAAGGCGATCTCTGGCGTAACCTGATCCGGTTTCAGCCCTTTGGGCAGAGAGGTGCGCTTGGGTTTTTTGTTGTCCTCAGAAACTTCCCCCAACTGCACATATGGGCCATAGGGGCCCTGCGGGATCACATAGATTGGCTCCTGGGTTTCCGGGTGAAAGGCAATGGGCTTGGGGCCTTCCTGCTTCCGCTGGATTAGCTCCGCAATGTGTTCTGCGCTCAGATCGGCGGGGGGAATATCCTCCGGCAAGTTGGCGCGCACCTCTCCAGACTCAGTTTCAACTGCTACATAGGGGCCATAGGGGCCAATGCCGATCTTGACAGGCAGGTTCTCCAGATGGATGGAGCGGGCCAGGCCGGAATCAATTTCCAGCTCGCGGGCCTTCACCTGTCCCTCAAGACCCTGCTCGCCCAAGAAGAAATGGCGCAGATAGGGCAGCCACTCCGCCTGTCCAGAAGCAATGTCGTCCAGCGTTTGCTCCATCTCGGCAGTGAAGCGGGTATTCACCAGGTTGGGAAAGTATTTTTCCAGTAGCTCGGTGACTGCAAAAGCCGTGTAGGTGGGCACGAGGGCACTTCCCATCGGCCTGACGTAGCCACGGCTCATGATCGTATTCAAGATGGTGGCGTAGGTGCTGGGGCGGCCAATGCCCTCACTTTCCAACACCTTGACCAAGGAGGCTTCCGTATATCGGGCCGGGGGCTGGGTTTCGTGGGCAACGGGTTCCAGCTTCTGGCAGCGGAGGGGATCCCCCTGCCGCAACAGAGGCAGATGCACCTCCCGATCTTCCAAAGCCGCCTCTGGGTCGTCGGATCCCTCCACATAGGCGCGGAAAAAGCCGGGAAAATCGATGCGCTTGCCGCTGGCCCGGAACACCGCATCGTCTACGGCGATGAGTACGATGGTGTGGGTCTGCCGCGCCTCAGCCATTTGGCTGGCGACGGTGCGCTTCCAGATCAGGTCGTAGAGGGCCAGCTCCTGGCCGGAGAGGGGGGTTTGGCTGGGCAGGCGAAACTCTGATCCGGCAGGACGAATGGCCTCGTGGGCTTCTTGCGCCCCTTTGGTTTTGGTGGTGTACTGACGGGGCTCGGGGCTGAGATATTCTCTGCCGTACATCGACTCCACGCAGGCGCGGGCAGCGCGGATGGCCTGCTCCGACAGGTGGACCGAATCGGTGCGCATGTAGGTGATGTAGCCCTCTTCGTAGAGCTTTTGGGCAATGCGCATCGTCTGCTGGGCCGACAGGTGCAGCTTGCGGTTGGCCTCCTGCTGCAGGGTGGAGGTGGTAAAGGGAGGGGCAGGTTTGCGGGTGGAGGGGCGCTCTTCCACAGAGCTGACGATCCAGGCTTTTCCCAGCAAGCGATCCCGCAGGGCCTCGGCCTGGGCCTGATCCAACAACACCACATCCCGCCCGGCAATGAGCTGGCCGGTGCTGGGATCGAAGTCTTGCCCATTGGCCAGGCGTTTGCCACCCAAGCTCACCAGCTCTGCTGGAAAGACAGCCTGCTGGCCGGCGACGGTCGTTTTGGGCTGCAGCTCCGCTTTGAGATCCCAGTAGGAGGCTTTTCTGAAGGCGCGCCGCTCCCGCTCTCGATCCACCAAAAGCTTGACCGCCACCGACTGCACCCGCCCTGCCGAGAGTTTGGGGGCAATTTTTTTCCACAGCAGCGGCGACAGGGTATAGCCCACCAGGCGATCCAAGATGCGGCGGGTCTCCTGGGCACGCACCAGTTGTTCATCCACCTCACGGCAGTTTTGCAGCGCCTCCTGAATGGCCTCGCGGGTGATCTCGTGGAACACCATGCGGCGGGTGGGCACTTTGGGTTGCAGCACCTGTTGCAAGTGCCAGCTAATGCTTTCCCCTTCGCGGTCTTCGTCGGTGGCCAGGATCAGCTCGTCCGCCTTCTTGAGCGCTTCCTTCAGCTCCTTGACCACCTTTCTTTTGTCCTTGGGGATGACGTAGAGGGGCTCAAAGTCGGCGTGGACATTGACCCCCAGGCGGCTCCACTCTTCTCCTTTCAATTCTTCTGGAATTTCAGATGCCGAATCGGGGAGATCCCGCACATGTCCCATCGAGGCCTGAACTTCGTACCCCGCAGGCAAGAATCCACGGATGGTACGGGCTTTGGTGGGAGATTCGACAATGACCAGCTTAGGCATAATTGAGGTTGGCAGCAATCGGCTTAGGTTGTCGCATTTCCCGCCCCAAGGATTGGGCGGGCCAGCATACACTGCAAGAGGTGCTTAAGATAGACAGCCTACTTTTCTGGAGCGTAGCAAGTCTGTCTGCGCTTGACCAGCCGTCATCGGCGATGATCCGAGCGGTCTGGCCCCATCTGGCTGCTTTGCAGGACGATGAAACTACACCATTTTTCCATTCGCACCGCCGATATCTTCCGCTCCATCGCTTTTTACGAGGGGCTGGGCTTTGCGGTGGAAGAACGCTTTACTGCCGGGATCACGCTGGCCTGCTGGATGCGCGGCCCCTGGGGGCGTTTGGAGCTGATGCAAGTGCCGCAGCCCCATCCTGCCCCGGATCCCTTTGGGGATCCCCACTATGTGGGCTACTATCACCCCGCTTTTGAGGTGGGCCCCGAATGGGGATCCCTGGCCAACTACCTAGAACATTTGCGAGCGCAAGTGCCCCTTACCCTGCTGCTGCCGCCCCAGCTCCAGCAAATTGGGGGCCAGGTCTATGAAGTGGCGTTCATCGCCGATCCCGATGGCCTGCCGATCGAGCTCATTCGTCCCCAGGGATCCTCAGGAGAGAGTCTGCCCCAACGCCCAGAGGACATTAATGACATTAATAAATAAATAGTTGGATAACTAGTTGATGGGTTAGAGGATCTAATTTGGGTGGGAGCGGTCGTTCCCCCTTGTCCAGATCCTGGAGAGCCAACCCTAAAGCTAAGCTAGTAGAGCTTCTGGGGAACTTGAGAGAAGGGTTTGTTGGCCGCTTGTCAGTTCAGCCTCACCTGATATGAAAGCTCAGCTTCCGGTGACGATTTTGACAGGTTTTTTGGGCAGTGGCAAAACCACGCTGCTCAAGCGCATCTTGGAAGAGGAGCATGGGTTGCGCATTGGGGTTATCCTCAACGAGTTTGGCGAGATTTCCATCGATGGCGAGTTGGTCAACATGCCCGAGGGGGGGCTGATGCAGCTCAACAATGGTTGCCTCTGCTGCACGGTGCGAGAGGATTTTGAACGGGCGGCCCGCCAGCTGCTCCAGCATGCCCAGGCGTTGGACTATCTGGTGGTGGAAACCAGCGGCGTGGCGGATCCCAGGCAGGTGACGGAGCTATTTGTGCAGAGGACTTTTCATGAGGAGTTGCGCCTGGATGGCGTGGTGACGTTGGTGGATGGGGCCGAATACTGGCAGAATTTCCGGCGCTCGCAAACTGCTGCCCACCAGATCAGCAGTGCCGACATTGTGTTGCTCAACAAGGTGGACTTAATCGGCGAAGCCGAACGAGAGCGGATCCTTCTCGATCTGCGCCGCTACAACCCCGATGCCCCTTGCCTGCTCACCACCCATGCCCAGGTGCCCTTGGCCCGCATCTTGGATGTGCATGCCTTTCGTCCGGAATTGTGGGATCCCAGGCTCCCCAATGCAGAGACTGAGGCCCACCATAGCCATCACCTCGAGGAAGACGGGATCCAATCGGTGAGCTTTCAACTGCAGCAGCCGCTGGATTTGGGGGCCTTTCGCGATTGGCTACAAGACTTGTCCGAGACCGTTTTTCGCGCCAAGGGGGTGCTGTCGGTTCTGGATGAGCCGCAGCGGGTTATCTTCCATCAAGTGGGCCAGCGGCAAACCCTTTTTCTGGAACGGGACTGGGATCCCGATGAGCCCCGCCTGTCCAAAATTGTGTTGATCGGCAAGGGGCTGGAGCGGGAGCAGCTAGCTGCCGGCCTCAGCCGGGTGTGCGGGGCAACCGCCGCTGGCTAGAGATCCTCTTCACCACTGCCTATTTCTTTCAATTTCTAGATTGGGTGACCTGGGATGGCTCGCAGCAAACTTTCAGAGCAAGAACAACAGCAAATTGTTAGCGCCTACCGCGGCTCGGCAGCGACCGCCGTCGAATTGGCGGAGCAATTTCAGGTGAGCATCACCACCATCACCCGCGTGTTGAAGGAAAATATCGCTGCCGATGAGTATCAGCGGTTGATCTATCTCAAACGCTCGGCTGCCCGCCGCAAAGACATGGGGGAAAAAGCTGTTGTTGGCGGGATCCCAGCCTTGGAGCAGCAGATCTTGCCGCTGGAACCGGAGTTGCCTTCTCCATCTCCCTTGCCGGAGCCCCCCGCAGAGCCGAACGCAAACGAGGAAGGCGAGGATAACACTGCTGGGACGGAGTCTCTGCCAGAACTGCCCCCAGAAGAACTGCCGTTGGCGGCTGGGCTTCGGGAAGATCTGGAGGATGTGGAGGAAGAGACCGAAGAAGACCGTGACCTCGAAGACGAGGATGAGGACGACCCTGACTATCCCTTAGAAGATGAAGATGGGCCAGAAGAGGATCCCCTCACCGATCCCAGCTATCAAATTCAGGTATTACCCCTGGAAGAGCTCACCCTACCGGAAACCTGCTATGTCGTTGTTGACCGCTACCAAGAACTGACCACCCGCCCCCTTAAGGAATTCTTTGGCTCCGGATCCCTGCCCATCGAAGGGATCGACAACGCCAATACGCTGCCCATTTTCGACAACCACAAGGTGGCCCGTCGCTTTTCCGAAATGAGCCGTCGGGGCAGCAACACCTACCCACCCTACCGGGTAATCCAGTTTCCCGGCTACATTCTGGAGATTGTGCGCACCCAACTGCAAAAGAAAGGCATCACCCATCTGCTCATGGATGGGCAGATCTACAGTCTTTGACCAGCTCCTCAAGCTCAGGAGCGGGGGATTCCCGTTACTGGCGCAGGTTTGCAGCCCTGCGTGAGCGCCGTCGGCCTACTTCGCCACAGCAGCAGTACCCGTCTCCCTAGGAGCCTGGGCTGCCCCGCTCTCACGAGCCACCCACGCCAACGGAGCTGAAGGCTCCTAACCTCAGTCTCATCGCAGGCAGAGATGGCGCCAAGCTTGCCCTCATTCCACAGCCGTCGCCGCGTATTCCAGCTCCTCTTCCACCACTTCCGGTGGGGCCTCTGCCGCTTGTCCTTGCTTAGCGGCCAGCAGTTGCTCACGGTACTTGGCTGCCATTTCCTCAGCCTTCTCGTAAACCAGCTTGGGATCCCGAATCATGTCGCCGGGATTGGGCTCCAGTTGCTTGGTGGACAGCGAGATCCGTCCCCGCTCCGCATCCAGATCGATGATCATCACCTTCACTTCGTCGTTGACGTTGAAGACGCTGTGGGGCGTATCGACATGATCGTGGGAGATCTCGGAAATGTGCAGCAGGCCGGAGACGCCGCCAATATCGATAAAGGCACCATAGGGCTTGATGCCCCGCACCGTGCCGACCACCACCTCGCCCACTTCCAGCTTGTTCATCTTCCGCTCCACCAAGGCGCGGCGATGGCTCAACACCAGGCGGTTGCGGTCTTCGTCCACCTCTAAAAACTTCAGGGGCAGCTCTTCGCCCACCAGCTCTTCTTTTGGCTTGCGGCTGCTGATGTGGGATCCGGGGATAAAGCCCCGCAGCCCCTCAATCCGCACCAGGGCTCCACCTCGGTTGGTAGCAAAAATGGTTGAGCGAACGGTGGCATCTTCTTTCTGGAGCTGCCGTACCCGTTCCCAGGCCCGCATGTACTCGATGCGGCGGATGGAGAGGGTCAGCTGTCCCTCTTCGTTTTCTTCGGTGAGGATAAAAAACTCGCGGGTTTCTCCCGGCTGCAGCATCTCGTGCGGGTCTTCCAGGCGGCTAATCGACATCTCCTGGAGCGGCAGAAAGGCAGCCGTTTTGGCCCCAATATCGATCAAAGCACCGCGTGGCTCCACCGAGAATACTGTACCCGCCACAATTTCGCCAGGGCTGAAGTGATAGTCGTACTTATCCAGAAGGGCGGCAAAGTCTTCAGTGGTAAAACCTACATCGGCAGCAGTGAATCGACTCATAGGGGTGCAGTAACAGATCAGTTGCGCGGGATAAAGGGTAGAAGGCCAATTGAGTTTGGCAGGATCCCAGATGAGAGTGCATTCACTCTCCCACTTTCCCACCTGTGGGGGATGTGACTGGGAAATACCATCGTAGCTTAGAGGAGCGTCTTTTGTGGCAAGTTTTCCGGGGATCTTGCCAAGCTGGAAGATAGAAGATTTGGGAGAAGAGCAATTGCACTTTATCGACCAAGCCGAAATTGAAGTGCAAGGGGGAAATGGCGGGGATGGCATCGTTGCCTTTCGCCGTGAGAAGTATGTGCCGGCTGGGGGGCCATCCGGCGGCAATGGCGGGCGGGGCGGCTCGGTGATCTTGGTGGCCGATCCCGGCCTGCAAACTCTGTTGGATTTTCGCTTTCAACCGGTGATCAAGGCGGAACACGGGGCCAAAGGGGGGCCCAACCATCGCAGCGGGGCCAGTGGTGCGGATCGGCTGGTGCGGGTGCCCTGCGGTACTGTGGTGTTCAATGCGGAGACTGGGGAATTGTTGGGCGATCTGGTGGGCAAGGGGGATCAATTGCTGGTAGCCCGTGGGGGCAAAGGCGGCTTAGGCAATGCCCATTTTTTGAGCAACCACAATCGTGCCCCCCGCCAATTCACCAAGGGCGAAGCGGGAGAACGGGTGCGCCTGCGCCTGGAGCTGAAGTTGATCGCCGAGGTGGGCATTGTCGGCCTGCCCAATGCGGGCAAGTCCACTCTGATTTCGGTGGTCTCCTCTGCCCGGCCCAAGATTGCCGACTACCCCTTCACCACGCTGCAGCCCAATTTGGGAGTGGTGCCCCATCCATCGGGAGATGGGGTGGTGTTTGCCGATATTCCGGGGCTGATCGAGGGGGCGCACTTGGGGGTGGGGCTGGGCCACGAGTTTTTGCGCCATGTGGAGCGCACCAGGGTACTGATTCATTTGGTGGATGGCACGGCGGCAGATCCCGTCAAGGATTACCAGGTTATTCAGCAGGAGCTGCGCGCCTACGGCCACGGGTTAATCGATAAGCCACAAATCCTGGTTTTGAACAAGATCGATGTTCTGGATCCCCAGCAGGTTGCCGAGCGCGCCCAGAGGCTGTCTGCTGCTGCCGGCACTTCGGTGGTGACCATTTCTGCGATTGCCAAGCAGGGGCTGGATGCCCTCTTGCAGCGGGTGTGGCAGTGCCTGGGTCGGGGATCCCAACAGCCTGCGCAGTTGGATCTTGTGGGGGCAAAATCCATCCAGTCCTAGGGCAGAAGAATCTTAGAATAGGAAAGCCCCTGCCTTCCCAGAACCCAGAGACGAGTGGCTATGTATATCTCGGCGGAGGATCTGCCACCGGATTTGCGTCAGATCATGTTGGCTGTTGAACAGGCGGCCCAGGCGAGGGCGGGAGCGTGTGTGGAGCTGCTGATGCTCCTGCGGCTGCTGGAGGAGTTGCACCGCGCGATCCTGGAAGGTGCCTTTCGGGAGTCTTTGCCCAACACCCGTCAAGCTCTGTATCGGGTGCTTCAAGATTTGGAAGAAGCGGGCGACTGGCCCTATCTGCCCCGTCTGCACATCCAAGCCCTGATGCAACAACTGAAGGACTGGCCCGAATCTCAGGGATCCCTGCCCGCGTCGGTGCCACCGACCCCCCGCCCTCTTGTGGAAAACCCCCTGGGGGGTAGCTGCTCCCAGTCTTGACCTCTTCCCATCTGCCCGATGGCCGAGTACTTTAAGCTGCATCCGCAACAGCCCCAGGCCCGTTCCATCCGGCGGATTGCGGCGGCTTTGCGGGAGGGGGCGGTGATGCTTTACCCCACCGATACAGTCTATGCCATTGGCTGCGATGTGACCCACAAACAAGCAGTGGAGCGGGTACGCCGTATCAAGCAGCTCTCCAACGACAAGCCTCTTACCTTTTTGTGCCCTTCTCTCTCACGCATTGCCCACTATGCCCAGGTAACCGATTCGGCCTATCGGCTGATGCGGCGGCTGATCCCGGGCCCGTTTACGTTTCTGTTGCCGGCCACCAAGCTGGTGCCCAAGTTGGTGATGGAGCCCAAACGGAAAACCACCGGCATCCGCGTGCCCGACTCGGCCATTTGTCAGGCTTTGCTGGAAGAGTTGGGCAATCCAATTGTCTCCACCTCTGCCAAGCTGGGGGGGGATCCCGTCGGATCCCTGGACTTAAGTTCTGGGCAAGCCTGGGAGTGGGAGAGCGACCCCTGGGATGAGGGTGGGATCTTTGCGGCTGAAGAGATGCGGCAGTTGGAAAAACAGGTGGATCTGGTGCTGGATGACGATGCCCCCCGTCGGGCCAAGGTCTCTACGGTAATTGACTTGACGGGATCCGAGCCGCTGGTGGTGCGGGCCGGGCTAGGGTATGAGCAGGTGGCAGATCTGAACCTGAAACTGGTGGGAGAAGACGGTTAAGGGCAGCCGGATCTGGCGTTCTCTAAAATGGGGTTGATGCCTTGGAGTGTGCTCATGGCCCTGGCTCAGCAAAAATCGGCTCTGCTGCACCTGCTGGAGGCAACCGACCGGGGCCGGAAAGTCTCCCCTGAGCAGCAAGCCCAGATCCTGTCTCAGATTGCCGCCCTAGAAGCGCTCAACCCCACCCCCAAACCAACATCTGCTGCTGAAGGGTTGGAGGGGAACTGGCTCACCCTATTTACCACGAGCACAGCTCTGCTGCGGCTGGCACAGTTGCCTTTTTTGACCACCGGCGAGATCTACCAGTGTATTCGGGCCAAGGCTGGACGGGTCTTCAACGTGGCGGAGATCCAGGGATCCGGTTGGCTGGAGGCTTGGATGCCACGGGGAGTCTTGGCTGTATCAGCGCGCTTTTACCCCGAATCGGAGCGTCGGGTGAGGGTGATTTTCGAGCGATTGGTGTTCGGATCCCAAGCTTTGATGAGCTACGAGATCGAGAGCTTTCTCGATTTGCTCGAGCAGGCTCCGGAGCGAATCCCGGCTATTCAAATCGATATCCGCCGCCGCGAGCCAACGGGTTGGCTGGATATCACCTATTTAGATGAAGACTTGCGGCTGGGTCGGGGCAGCGAGGGGAGTGTATTTGTTCTAAAGCGGGTCGGCTAGTCGGAGGATCCAGAGGACTCCGTTTCCGCCCTTTCGTGAGATAGGTTTTGGGTTAGGGTGAAGCCTATTTCCTGGAGAACTTGCAAGGCGCGGTAGGACTCCCGCAAAGTTTGCAGCTCCTGTTGAGTTTGCTCCAGTTGCCGGGCCCATTCTGCCTGTTGGGAGCGCAACTCTCGATTTTCCAATTTTTTGCGCTGCAGGATGCGCTTGAGTTTTTGCTGCTGCTGCTGGAGTTGAGCCCGCTCTGCTTCTGCGTGTTGCAGTTGGGTCCTTTGGCGTTCCAATTCTATTTTCAGGGTGGTGACCTGGGATTGAAGTTGGCGGAGCTTTTGGCGCAGCGCTTGCTCTGGCGTGGGTTTGGTCGACTCGGAGCTTGGAGAAGGGGAAGATGTTTGTAGGTTTTGCAGATGCTGTTGTAACTGTTGGGCTTGGGCCTGCAGGACTCGAGACCGTTGCTGCTCGCTGCGCAGTTGGGCTTGGGCGCGTTCACAGGTCTGGATTTCGGCTTTCACCCGCTGCTTGATGCGGTCAAGGATCTTTTGATGGCGGAGCTGGGTTTGCCGGATCTCCTGAGCCACCTGCCAAGGGCGAGGATCCCCCTTAGGTTGTCGTGGCTCGCCGCCGTGGTCGGCAGGATCAAAGGGAGATAGGGTCGCCACCAGCGATTCTCGAAAGTCGCTCCAGGAAGCCGATTGCAGACCCATCTGAACCACCCGCCAGGCCCCATAGGAGGCCCCAGCGGCAGCCAGGATCCCAGGGATCCCGGCCAGGGAGAGGGAAACCTTGGGCAGGGTGGGCAGGATCTGATCCAGCAGCCCCACCACCAGGGCGAAAACAAAGATCCCGCTCCCCGCGGCAGCGGCACCTGAAACCCAAGAGGAGCGGGAGAGCATCATCGTTTTTTCGTCATCACAACCGCTAGAGCGGGAAAACCAGGTTCAAAAATTGCCTGTCTGCACTCAGTTTATCCCGCCAGCAGCCTCTGTTTCCCTCTTAGGGCACCTGCCATGCCCGTTGGTGGTAGCCCTCTAATTGGGCCCAGGGATCCCCAGCCGCTGCGTGGGTGTGGCCGTGCTGAGGGTGATGGTGAGAATGAGGGTGGTGATGGGATCCGTGCCCGTGATGGTGGTGATGATGCTCGTGAGGATGGTGATGGGTATGCCCAGCTCTGACCTCTGCGCTCACGGCCAGGCGAAACTTGCACAGGTGGCAGTTCATTTGGGTTTGGCCCTGTAGGGCTTCCTGCTCCAGTTGCTGCAGGCTGTGCAGCACCGTGTCCACAAGGCCCAATTCCGGCAGCATCAGCCAGTCGATTTCCGACTGTCGTTGTCGTTGTTGTTCCACTGCCGCCTCAATTTTTTTCACCAGCACTCCGGTAAACAGGAAGTAGGGCAGCACGATCACCCGGCGCGGATGCCAGGACAAGGCCCGCTCCAATCCCACGGGCAGGCGGGGATGGGTAATGCCGATAAAGCAAGTTTCCACAGCGGCAAACCCAGATCCTTCCCAAAGCAACCGGGCCAGTTTACAGGCTTCGGCATTGGCCTCGGGATCGCTGGAGCCGCGACCCACAAACAGGAGCACGGTTTCTGCTTCTGGGATCCGCCGCGGTTGGGCGGCCATCAAAGCAGCCAATCGGTCTCGCAGCAGTTGCAGGATCTCGATGCGGATCCCCAGCGGCCCACCGTAATGAATGCGCAACTGGGGATAGAGGGCCTGCAGGCGATCCAGTTCCATCGTCACATCGAACTTGTTGTGGCGGGCCCCAAACAGCAACAGCGGCAGGGCCACGATCTCCTGCCACCCTTGGGCCAAGCACTGCTCTACCCCCTGGGCAATGGTTGGCTGGGTCAGCTCCAGAAAGCAGGGGATCACCGGTCGATGGGGGGTGAGAGCTTGGTAAGCCTGGGCTAGCTCCAGAAAGGCTTGCTGCCCTTGGGGGTCGCGGGATCCGTGGCCGATAAGCAATAGGGGCAATGAAGGAGAAGCAAGCTGCCCAACCGCAAGCGGAGGGGAAACACTGAGGGTATTCAACACAAAAAACTCCGTTCCTTGTGAATCGCAAGGGGTACAGGACAACGGCAGGTGGGTGTTCTGGCTGAGGGAGGGATCCCATCACAGTTGCGTCACAGTGGCGGACTTGCACCGCGCTTTCCCCAGTCTGCCTGAGCCTTTTAGGTTAGCTTGCCGCTTGTCGTTCACCAAGCCCCCTGGGGGGGATGTCCTTGTCTGCCAGAAGATAGCCCTGAGGCATGAGCGGTACGGCAGACTCATGCTCAAAGGGCAGCAAAACTGTTGCCGCGCTAATCCCCCTTGCCCCTGGGAGAGGGCCTAACGCCGGCCCGCTAGTCTGGGGGGCTGAAAGTGTCGCAGGCGCAGGGCATTGGCGACCACCGAAACGGAACTCAGGGCCATGGCTGCCCCCGCCAGCATAGGGTTGAGCAACCAGCCTGTAAAGGGATAGAGCGCCCCAGCGGCAATCGGGATCCCCAGCGTGTTGTAGATAAAGGCGAAGAAGAGGTTTTGGCGGATGTTGTTGAGGGTGGCCCGGCTGAGTTGAATGGCAGTGGCGACTCCGCGCAGATCTCCCGACATGAGGGTAATATCGCTGGCGGCCATCGCCACATCCGTACCTGTACCAATGGCGATCCCCACATCGGCTTCTGCCAGAGCCGGAGCATCGTTAATGCCATCTCCCACCATCGCCACCCGCCGTCGCGGTTGTCTTAGGCTGCGTATGTAAGCTGCCTTCTGATCCGGACGGACTTGGGCAATTACCCGCTGAATGCCTGCTTGCCGAGCAACCGCTTGGGCCGTGGTGGGGTTATCCCCGGTTAGCAGGATCACCTCTAGACCCATCTGTTGCAGCTGTTGCACTGCCTCAGGAGAGGTGGGTTTGAGCGGATCGGCAATGGCCAACAGCCCCACCAGGCTCTGGGATTGGGCTACGCCGATCACCGTTTTGCCCTGGCTTTCCCAATTCTGAACCCGCTCTGACCAAGAGGGATCCCAGGGGATCCCCATCTCCTGTAGCCAGCTCAGCCGACCGATGCGGATCCACTGGTCTTCCACCCAGGCTTCTGCCCCACTGCCTATCCTTGCCTGAAAATGCTGGGCAGGAGGGATGGCAATTTTTTCCGCTTCGGCTTTCTGCACCACCGCCTGGGCCAAAGGATGTTCCGAGTGCCGCTCCACCGCCGCTGCCAGGCGCAACACCGTCAGGGGAGAGGAGCCATTAGCCCAAATATCGGTGACGGTAGGGCGACCTTCAGTCAGGGTGCCAGTTTTGTCCAAGACCACCGTGCGCAAGTCGTGGGCCAATTCCAGGCTGTCGGCACTTTTCACCAGGATCCCCAATTCTGCCCCTCGTCCCGTGGCCACCAGGATCGAGGTGGGGGTTGCCAACCCCAGCGCACAAGGGCAGGCGATGATCAGCACCCCAATCGTGTTCACCAAGGCCAGCGTCAGGTTGTCCGCCAGCACCCACCAGAGCACGAAAGTTAGAACTGCCACCCCGATCACTGCCGGCACAAACCAGGCAGTCACCCGATCCGCCAACTGTTGAATCGGGGCTTTGGATCCCTGAGCTTCCTGCACCAAGCGCACGATCTGGGCCAGAACTGTGTCTTTGCCCACCCGCCGCGCTTCCATCACAAAGCTGCCCGTCCGATTCAGCGTTGCCCCAATCACCTCATCCCCCGCCGACTTGAGTACAGGCAGGCTCTCGCCGGTCACCATCGACTCGTCGAGGGTGGAGGATCCCTCTAGGATTACCCCATCCACCGGCACCTTCTCACCGGGGCGCACCCGGATCCAATCCCCCACCTGCACCTCCCGAATGGGGACATCCTGCTCCACCCCCTGGCGGATTACCCTCGCCGTTTTCGGTTGCAGCCCGATCAGCTTGCGAATGGCCTCAGAGGTTTGCCTTTTGGCCCGTTGCTCCATCCACTTGCCCACCAGGATCAAGGTGGTGACCACCGCCGACACTTCGTAATACACATCGGGATGCAGTCCCTGCCGATGGAAAGAGTCGGGGAAAACCGTTGGGAAAATGGAATAGAAGAAAGCCGCGCTCGTCCCTAAGACCACCAGCGTGTTCATATCCGCCGAGCGCCGTTGCCAAGCGGCCCAAGCGCCTCGATAAAAATGCTTGCCCACCCAAAACTGCACCGGAGCCGTCAGCAGCAACTGCAACCCAGGATTGTGCAGCCACATGGGAAAGCCCGGGATGTCCATCCCCAGCATCATCGGCAGGGATCCGATCACCAGCACCGTGCTGATGCCCACCCCTATCGCCACCTTGAGCTTCAGTTCCCGTTCTGCGGCCCGTTGGGCGATCCGCTCTGGATCCGACAGATCGTCCAGCTGCCAATCCTCCTGGATAAGGCGCGCCCGATACCCCGCCCGCTCCACCGCCCGAATCAGCGCCTGCGGATCCACCAGCCTGGGATCCCCTTTGACGGTGGCCTGCTCGCTGGCAAAATTCACGGATCCGGAGGATACTCCCTGCACCTGAGCGAGGGCCTGTTCGATGCTGCGGGCGCAGGAGGCACAGCTCATCCCTTGCAGGGCCAACTGCCAAGTGCCCTCAGGAGAAGGCGCAGAGGCCGATAATGCAGCCGATGACTTTTCAGGGGCAGGCATGGCAACACCTTGTTGATAAAGTTGATGCAATAACGGCTACTCCCCATCCTCGAAAGGGTGAAGGCAGCCATCTGTACAGGAATTCAAAACAGACGCCCGACCGTTCCCGGCCCAAAATTGACTAGGCCGGGGGATATCCCACCTGGGTGAGGGCCTGCCGCAAATCGCCCACAGGCCGCTCAGAAGTAATCCGCACCTGTTTGGTTTTGGGATCCCCTTCCACCTGCGCCTGGGGATCCAGTTGCCGCACCGCTTGCGCAATGGTGTCTATACAGGCCCCACAGGCCAGCTTGGGCACCGTCAAAACAACCTGCATCTTGGAAAACCCCCCCAATGCCACTGAAAGGATGCTAAACCTTACAGTGGGCTGGAAGGTCAAGAGGGAGGCTGAGGCTCGTCCATATTCCAGCGGTAGTCCACCTGATAGCCCCGCTGTCGCCACTCTTCCTCCAGTTGCACCTGTTGGGTGAGGGCTTTGCGCAGGGAGTTGATCAGCTCTTGCGTGCGGCCTCGGTTGCCAAAATCCTGTTCCTCTACTGCCGGAAAGGTTTGCCGCTCCAACACCCGCAGCAGAAATTCGTAGTGGATATGAGCCGGCACAGGAATACGTTTCATCGATCCAAGCAATCCTTAGAGATCAATTGTTCTCGCAGAGATCCATTGATAAATGGTTTTCATTCACTGAGATGACAACAGGTGGCGCACAGCTTGGCCGGGATCCGGCTGGGTCACCAGCGCTTCCCCCACGAGCACAGAGCGCACCCCCCAGGCCCGCAACTGCTGCAGATCGGCGGGGGTATGGATGCCGGACTCGCTGACAATGGGCAGCTCGCCGAGGAGATCCGAGTGGGCGGCCAACAGGTCGCGCGTTGTGTTCAAGTCCACCGTAAAGGTTCTCAGATCGCGATTGTTGATGCCAATGAGCACCTGCCCTCTGGAGTCTTGCAGTTGGGGCAAACGCAGCACCCGCTGCAACTCTTGGGAGGTGTGCACCTCCAGCAGAGCCGCCATGCCCAATTGCCGAATCAGCTTGAGAAAATAGCCCAAGTCCGCATCCGAGAGAATGGCGGCAATCAGCAGCACCGCATCTGCCCCCAGGCTGCGGGCCCAGAGGATTTGGTAGGGGTAGAGGATGAACTCCTTGCAGAGGATGGGGATCCCTACTGCCTGACGGATCCGGCGCAGATACTCGCCGCTGCCCTGAAAGAACCGCTCATCTGTGAGCACCGAGAGACAACTGGCCCCACCGGCCTCATAGCTCTGGGCAATGGCCACCGGGTCAAAGGGATCCCGGAGAACGCCGCGGCTGGGGGAGGCTTTTTTGACCTCGGCAATCAAGGAAACAGGGTGAGGAGACTGGGTAAGAGCCGCCACAAAATCCCGCACCGGCGGAGCCTGATCCAGTTGCCGTTGCAATTCCTTGAGGGGAAGCTGCTCCCGTTGGCGCTCCACCTCCTGTTCTTTGTGCCAGACGATCGCTTCCAAAATGTGGCGCGGCTTGGCTTCCGGCGCTGTTGTCTGGTACACCTGAGAGGCTACGACCACCGGCGGGGCAGGAGAACGCCGACGAATAGAAAGCGGCTCACCTTGCAGCTCCATACAACCCCCGAACACAACTCTACACCACACCCTAGACTACCTTAGTGCTCCGCCACCGGTTTGAATAGCTACCCCGGACATCCCCAAAACTCATCTGGCGAAGGCGTTTTTTTTACCCTATGGTTGAGTCTAGAAAGGTGGTGTAGTCTTTATGCGCCTCGGCGAGCCATGTTCTGGCGGCCGTCCATTTTTCCCCGGCCAGGGGCAGTGGCTCGGTGGGGTCAAGGCTGGTGCTGTCCATGCTGTTTTAGAGGAGTTCAGGCGTGCTGTACCTAGCAGAGCTATCCAAGCCGATTGGGTTTGCTAAGTCGTCTCTGCAATTGCTGGCCAAGCAGCAGCAGGACAATACCTGGGTGGCCGTGAACGAAGAATCGATTACCCTGGAAGGCCGCATTGCCCAGGAGGCCGGGCGTTTCAAGGATGGGTCGCTGGTGCTGGCGGAAATCTCCGGCAGCCGTCAGGTCGCCCGCATCAGCGAAGCCGCTCGCCAACTGGTGACCTATCTGCAAAACTTCAGCCAACTTCAGCTCAGAGCCCGCAGCCAGGAAGAGGAGATCGAGGTTTGGAAACAGTCCCTCACCTTTCAGGCGCATGAGCTTACCCGCCGCGAGATGGAGCTAGCAGCCCAGGAAGAAGAGGTGCAGCGGCTGTATGAGCAATACAAGAGTGTGGAGGAAGATCGCAAACTTCTGGACAGCCTCAAAGAGGAACTGGCAGCCCAGCAAGCTTACTTAGCTGAACAACAGCGCCTGATCGGAGAGCAGCGGGAAGCTCTGAATCGGCAGCGGCAAGAGTTGGAAGCTCAATTGCAAGAAGCTCGCTCCAGCCGATTGGGGGAAGCAGAAGCAGCGCAGCTACAGGCTTTGGTGCAGCAGCTCCAGGAGACTCTACATCCGGCTGGGGATCCCTTGGCGCTTCTGCAAAGCTTGAAAAGCCACATTCAGCAGCAGCAGGAGCACTTGAATCAACAGATTGCCCAACTGGAAGCAGAACGTCAGCAGGCCCAGGCCCGGCAAGACGAGCTGGATCGAGACTACCGCGCTTGGCAAGAACGCCACACCGCTTGGTGGGGATCCCGACAATCCCTGGAGCAAAGCCAAGCAGAATGGCAAACTCGACAGGGATCCCTGCGAGCCCATCAAGAGCACCTGCAGAGGATTCTCCAGCAGCTGCAATCTCAAGAGAGCCTATACCAGAAAGCCTCTCGTCTGGTGCAGGAGTACGACTTTATCGTCGATGGCAGCAGCAACGGCAGGGCTGGGGAGCCGGCGATCTCGGTCGAGGAGCTGGCGGCTTTGGTCAGCCAACTGCGCCGAGATTACGAGCAGCGGGCAGCCCAGGTTAGCCAACAGCGGGCCGAGCTGGAGCAAAACCGGCAAACCCTGCGAGAGCTGCAAGAGCGGCTGGCCACCGCCTCTCCAGAGGAGCGGTTTGACATCGAGATGGATATCGACTATGCCCAGTCTGCCTGCAGTGCTTTGGAAGAAGCCCTGCTGCCTCAGGAAAAAAACCTGCAGCGAGAGTATGAAGAGTTGACCCGCCAGGAAGCCCGCCTTAGACAGCTGCAAAATCAAGCTGCTGCCCCGGTTCAGGTCGATATTGGGCCGCTCCTGGAACAGATCGGCAGCCAGAAGCAGGATCTTCTCCAAGAAAAAGGTCGTCTGCAAACCCTCATTCAACAACTGGAATCGTCCTTGCCTTCTCAGCAGGAGCAGCTCGCCCGCCAACGGCAGGAATTGGAGCAGCAGTGGCAACACCTGGAGCAAGAGGAGGGATCCCTGCGGGCGCGCGCCCAGGCCATGGCAGAAACCTGGGGTCGCCTCAATCACCTGCAGGCCACCCTCTACCCAGAGCGGGATCGGTGGGCAGCGTTGGCAGGAGAATTGGCGCAGTTGGAGACGGAGCTGAGCCAACACCAAGCCAGAAACTCCGCCGCATGCGACCACGTCCAACAGGTACACTTTCTCCTGGCTACCCTCGCGCAGGCGTGAGGAAGTTCACGTTTCCTGTGGGGGGTGGGGAGAACCGGCGCAAGCGGAACTGCGGCCTTAATTGAGGAAAACAAATCTGGTAAAATTCGCTAGCACCCTGCAGCCACTGGGGCTCCCAATTCTCGGGCGAGGGGACTGCAGAGGTTAGTGCGTTTTGCCCCGCTTCTTGCTTGCAGTTGCCAAGGATATTCCAGTGTGAGGTCAGCTTGTGCGAATTGCGGTCGATGCGATGGGGGGTGACTACGCTCCCGAAGAGATCATCAAGGGCGCCCTGCTGGCCCATCGGCAGCTCCGGGTCGGGATTGCACTAGTCGGTCGTCCAGATTCCCTCAAGCCCTTTCTGCCCCAACCCTTGCCTGCTGGGATCACCATCGTGCCTGCCGAAGAGGATGTGGGCATGGCGGAAGAGCCGCTGATGGTGCGCAAAAAGCCCAAAGCCTCCATCAACATCTCGATGCAACAGGTGCGCTCCAACCAAGCGGATGCCGTGGTGGCCGCCGGGAATACCGGAGCAGCGATGGCTGCGGCCTACCTGAATTTGGGCCGGCTGGCAGGGATCGATCGCCCGGCCATTGGCGCTCTTTTGCCCACTTTGAAAGGCAAGCCGGTGCTGCTGCTGGATGTGGGGGCCAATGTGGATTGCCGGCCCCGCTTTTTGGAGCAGTTTGCCCGCATGGGATCCCTCTACTGCCAGTGTGTACTGGGGGTCGAGCGTCCGCGGGTGGGCCTGCTCAACATCGGCGAGGAGCCCAACAAGGGAAACGATTTGGCTCTGGCCACCCACCAGCGCCTGGCCCAATTGCCAGGGATCCATTTCGCCGGCAATGCCGAGGGGCGGGATGTGCTGACCGGGGAGTTTGATGTGGTGGTGTGTGACGGCTTTGTGGGCAATGCCCTCCTCAAGTTTGCCGAAAGTGTTGGCCAGGTGATCACCCAGGTGCTGCGGGAGGAGCTGCCCCGCGGCTGGCGCGGCAAGTTGGGCTGCTGGCTGCTCCGGCCCAACCTCAAGCAGGTAAAGCGGCGCATGGACTACGTGGAGTATGGCGGTGCTTTGCTGCTCGGCGTCAACGGCATCTGCGTGATTACCCACGGCAGCTCCAAGGCGCCGATGGTCTACCACGCCATTCGCCTGGCCAAAGAGGCGGCAGAACAGAAAATCCTACAGCGGCTGCAGGCGGAAATGGTTGACCCTCGCGAACCTGAATCCAACCCCAGGCGGCGCACCCGGCCCCTTCAGGTCTACTCTGGCTCTGGCCCGGAAGTGTTGCCGTTGGGATCCCTGGAAAGGACTTCCTCCCGCTGTCCCGAACCCGTGGAAGATGCCCAGCCATAGCCTCCCGACCGTGCGGCTGGTGGGGGCAGGGGCTGCCCTGCCGGATCCCTGCCTGAGCAACGACGATCTCGGCCAGATCGTCGAAACTTCCGACGAATGGATCTGGCCCCGCACCGGCATTCGTCAGCGGCGCATTCTGCCCCCTGAGCTGAGCTTGGTGGATTTGGCGGTCCAGGCAGCCAAGGCCGCTTTGGCTCAGGCCGGGATCTTGCCTCAAGACCTGGATTTGATCCTGCTGGCCACTTCCACCGGTGTCGATCGGTTTGGCTCGGCCCCTCAGGTGCAGGCAGCTCTGGGAGCAACGCGGGCGGTGGCCTTTGATCTGACGGCAGCCTGCACAGGCTTTGTCTTTGCGGTGGCCACGGCAGCACAGTTTTTGCAAACCGGGCTGTATCGGCGGGCCTTGGTGGTGGCGGCGGATGTGCTCTCCCGTACGGTGGACTGGGCAGATCGCACCACCTGTGTCTTGTTTGGAGATGGGGCCGGGGCGGTGGTTCTGGAGGCGGGGGAAACCGGCGGGATCCTCAGCATTGAGCTGCGCAGCGATGGCAGTGGCAGCCAGCTGCTCAGCTTGTCCATGGCTACAGAGGCCAAGCCCCTGGTGGGATCCCTGCAGGTGGGGCAATACCGCTGCTGCCCCATCGCCATGAATGGCCGCGAGGTCTACAAGTTCGCCGTCCAGGCGGTGCCGGAGGTTATCGAGAAGGCTCTCTTCCGGGCCGGGATCCCGGCGGAGGCGGTGCAGGGGTATTTTATTCATCAGGCCAACCAGCGCATTCTCGATGCGGTAGCCAAGCGTTTGCAACTGGATCCGCAGCGGGTGGCCAGCGTCCTAGAGTATTACGGCAACACCTCGGGCGCTTCGGTGCCAATTGCCTTGGCCACTTGGATCGAGCAGGGACGCTTTGGCGCCGGCGATCTGGGGGTAATGGCAGGCTTTGGTGCCGGCCTCACCTGGGGGGCGATTGTGTTTCGTTGGGGGAAGTGAATTGATGACCGTTGCCTGGATCTATCCCGGCCAGGGATCCCAAGCGGTGGGCATGGGAAGGGACTTGCGGAACTGGCAGGGAGCAGCCCAGAAGTTGGCTTTGGCCCGTGAGATGTTGGGATGGGATCCCCTAGATTTATCGGAAGACCAGATCCACCAGACCGGCTACACGCAACCGGCTTTGTTCACCGTATCGGCCCTGTTGACAGACTATCTCTACGCCCAGGGTCAGGCTCCTGCCTGCACTGCCGGCCACAGCCTGGGAGAATACAGCGCCCTCTATGCTGCCGGCGTGTTTGATTTCGAGACCGGCCTGCGGCTGGTGGCGCTGCGGGGCCAACTGATGGAAGCTGCAGGGGATCCCCCGGGCAGCATGGCGGCAGTGATGGGGTTTGACCGCGACAAGCTGGAGCACCTGTGCCAGATGATCCCCGATGTCACCCTTGCCAACGACAACAGCCCGGATCAGGTGGTGATCAGCGGCTCAGTGGAGGGGGTGCAAGCCGTCTGTGAGCAGTTGCAGGCCAAGCGCACCGTTCCCCTCAAGGTAAGTGGCGCCTTTCACTCGCCCTTTATGCAGGCTGCTGCCGAGGAGTTTGCCCACACCTTGCGCGCTGTTGACTTTCAGCCGCCGCGAGTGCCCGTCTACAGCAACTGCACTGCCACCGCCAGCCGGGATCCGCAAGCCCTTAAGCAGGCGCTGCTGGCCCAGATGACTGCCCCTGTCCGCTGGCGAGAAACCGTGTTGCAGATGGCCGCCGACGGCATCCAAGAGGTGTGGGAAATCGGCCCCGGCAACGTGCTGACGGGCTTGGTGAGGCGAACGGTGCCGACCCTGACGCGGTGCAATTTCAGCAACCTCAGCAGCTAGGGGATCTGCTATGGAGCTCCGCTAACGCGACCAGGATCCCTCCGGGTGGGATCCAACCGGCAAGCGACCCTGGGCCGGGATCTGTCCCAACAACACCTGCAGCAACGCCTGTAGAGAGACGGGGGTAGTGCCGTAGCAGGCCAAATAGACCGGGATCTGGGGCAGGGCAAAGGCGTCGTAGGGGGATCCCAAGGCCAACCCAATCACCTTCTCCGGGGGAAGGGATCCCAGCAGCAACCTCTGCGCCGGATGCCGCCACGTCTCCAGGGATCCCACCAGCACCTGCGCAGCCCTTTGAGCCCCTTCTTGGGCAATCCGCTGCTGTTCGGGGGTGGGATCCAGAGGGATGGAGAACACTTGGGCAGCGGGACAGGCTTTTTGCAGCAGCTCCCCCAACAAAGGTACAGGGGTGATAAGCAGCGGGTCAGGGGCCAAGGGAGGCAGGGATCCCCGTACCAGGGTGATGCTGTCTTGGGCGATTTGGCGGGCCAGTGCCCGGTGGTTTTCCAAGCCGGCAGGGGGGAAAGGGGGGCAGGGGGATCCCAGCCTGTAGCGCCGCTTCAAGGTCAAAATTCGCTCCACTGACCGATCCAACTGCTCAACCGACAAACGACCGGCACGGAACTCCCGCAGCAGATGGGCATAGGCTTCTTTTTGGATGGCCGGGCTAAAGCCGGGATCTGCCCCAAACACCAGCACATCGGCTCCTGCCCTAAAGGCCAGTTCTGCCGCTTCGGGAATGCCGTAGGTGCGGGCAATGGCCCCCATGGTCAGGGAATCCGTCAGGACAAGACCCTGGAAACCCAGCTTCTGCCGCAGCCAGCCGGACACCACCTCAGGGGCCAGCGTTGCCGGTTGCAAGGACTTCGTCCCGCTGTCGCCGACGGATCCCAGAGCCGGCATCACCACATGCGCCGTCATCATCGCCTCTGCCCCTGCCCGGATCAAAGCCTGAAACGGGCGCAATTCCGTGGTCTGTAGCGCCTCCAGAGGGCGATCCACCCGCGGCAACCCCAGGTGGGAATCCATATCGGTGTCCCCATGGCCGGGAAAATGTTTGGGCGTACAGAGGATCCCGGCTTGCCGATAGCCGCGCCACAGGGCGAGGCCGTAATCTGTCACCTGTTTCGGGTCTGACCCAAAGGCTCGGATGCCGATGATGGGGTTGTGGGGGTTGCTGTTCACGTCCACAACAGGGGCGAAGTTGAGGTTAAACCCCAAACTTTTCAGCTCCGTTCCCACCGCACGGGCCATAGCTTCCGCCTTTGCCAGGGATCCCGCTGCTGCCACTGCCATGGCGCTGGGGAACACCGTCACCCCCTCGGTAAGGCGCACCACCGGCCCCCCCTCTTGATCAATGGCTATCCACAGGGGGACAAGGGCTTGTGCCTGAGCCGCGGCAATGAGCTGGGCCACCTGAGGCAACGTTTGAATGTTGCCGGCAATCGAATAGAAGATCAGCCCGCCCACGTGGTAGTCCCGGATCATCTCCTCGAGAGCGGAGGAAAACTCAGCTCCCTCAAAATAAACCAGAAACAGTTGCCCCACTTTCTCCTCAAGGCTCCAAGCCCTGGGATCCACTGCGGCAGCGGGACGGGGTCCTTTCGCGTCAGCGGGACGGAGTCCTATCGAGCATGTCAAAGCAGATGTCCTTGGGCGTCGCTGCCAAGAAAGCCGGTCAGGATGAGCGTAAACTACCCGACATCAACCGCTAGGCGGTACGGAGCGGGCTTTTAGTAGCCCTGCAGTTAGCAAGCCAACCACGAGCCTCTGGGGTGGTTTACAGCACCCCCAATCGACCGTTACCAGTGCCTTAAACAACCGTTTCTGGTGTCCGCAGTATTGTTATAGCATTCCTCCCGACACCGACCCTACGGGTACAGTGCGGGGCTCCTGCAATTTCTAGCTGAAGTGGCTCTTGCAGGTTTAGAGTGGCGATTGACTTGTAGTTGTGGCCATACTGGAGGGATGGCGTAAAGAACTGTAACCTCAGCAGTACACCAGAGTCATCTTGAAGTGCAGTGAAATAGTGCAGTAAAATTGTCTCTAAGGCGTTCTTTGTTCTTTGTGTTGGTTCTAGCTCCCCTTTCTCCTTAAAAAAAGAGGAGTTGTGAGTGAGAGAAAACCTACCCAAACATTACCTATGGTCAAAACAATCTTCAAGACAATCTCCTCTTCCACCCTGGGGTCGATGATGTTGCCTTTCTCCTGCCGCCAGCTTTGGATAACTGCCTTTCCCGCGTTGGCTGGAGTTACGGTGGCTATTGGCGGCCTTGGGGCGGGAGGATCCCTGTGGCAGGCGGGAGCAGCAGGTTTGGCTACGGGGATGACGGGCTATGTGGCTTCTGCTCTATCTGGGAGCGAGGCCAAAGCCAAAATCCAGCTTCTGCAGCACCTCGAAAATCGACAGAAGCAAAACGAAATCACTCCTTCAGACCTACAGCAACTGCAAAGCGAACTGGCCAACCTGCGTGCTGCCCTTGAAGATTGGGCAAAAGTCCAGCAGAAGGGGGTGGCTGCTGCCCAACCTTATGATGAGACTCGTTCGCAAGCTCAAACTCCTCAGCTTCATTTTGAAACAGAGATCCAGATCCAATCTCAAGAAGAACGACTTCCTCAGTTACGCGCAGAAGAGCAAAGCCTGAAAGCCTCGATTGGAGATTTACAAGCCAAGAAAAAAAGGCCCATTCAGTCCCTCAAAGAGAGCATAGCCAAGGTGGAACAACTCCAATCAAAACAGAATCTCCTCAAGCAAGATATTGCCCGCCTAACCCAGGCTTGTCGGTCAACAGGCTCTAGTAACTCCATTAAACGGTCACCTATGCCCGCGAAAGGATCTTCAGACGTATCTCTTGGCTCGGCCCGCATGACCAAAACTGCCGCCGGCGTCGCATGGGCCGACAAATATGACGAAGTCTTTGCAACCCTCGAGGAGCGAATCGACAACCTGGAAGATAGCGCCAGAGCAATGGCAGAACTGGCATCGATGGAAGGCAACGGTAGCCGGTAGGGGCAGACATCCCATCCCAATAGCACCGAAACGGTTCACAGCTCTGGCTCGCCAAAGCCCCGCAGAGGGTGAGCGTGTTCTGAGGGGATCAAGCCCTTGGCCTGCACCAATACCCCAAAGCCCCCCAACCCCATGGGATCCAGCAGCGCGTGAAGAGCGGATCGCCGCCGCAAAACCTGGCCCACATCCACAGCTTCGCCGCCAACCGGGTTCCCCATTTGGCTGAGGGCGGCCAGCCGCTCGGTCAATCCCAGGTTGACCAAAAAGCTGCTTTGCCGGGTGAACCCCAGACATTTTAGCCCCAGAGATTCTCCCACTTGCTCTAGGGTGGTAAAGTCCACATGAGCGGTGAGATCCTGGGATCCCACCCGAACATAGGGGTCCGTATAGCTGCCGTGCTGTCGATAGGCCAGGAGCGTACCTTGGGCGCGGTGGGGGCTGTAGTAGCGCTGGGCGGTGTGGCCATAATCGATGGTGAGCACGTAGCCTCGCCGCAGCTTACGGGCCAGGAGCTGCAGCCACTCCAAGGCTTTTAGGTTCACCTCGGTTTGGTAACCGGACGGATAAGTTTCTACAGGGATCCCCAAGCGGGCAAAATACTCCCTCAGCTCAGGAGTGGACAGATCCCCCAGCACTTCCCGGAAGTTGGCTTCTGCAGCCTCGCCGCAATCGACATAGATTTCTCGCAAAGCCCCATCCTGCACCTGCACCCGATGCACCGGAAAAGCATCCACCAGCTCATTGGAGAAAAAGCAGCCTGTAACTGAGTTATCCGGGATCCCGTCCCAATCCAACCAGCGCACCTTCTCCCCAAAAGGAGCCAATCGCTCCTGTTGGAGCCGCCGCAGGTGGGCAGAACGCTCCAGGATCCCATATTCCAGTGCCTGCCAAAAAGGGGGGTTAGCGGAGCGCACGTAGGTCAGCCAATCCTGGGCCAAGCGACCGCTGCCTGCCCCCATCTCGATGACCGTGAAGGCAGAGGGGGATCCCAAAATGTGCCAGAACTGGTGGATTTGCTCCGCCAACAGTTGGGCAAAGTCCGCCGCCAGGTGGGGAGAGGTGAGGTAGTCGGGGCCAATCGGGGATCCCCGCTCGTAATAGCCCAACCCCGGCTCGTAGAGAGCCCACTCCATAAACTGGGCAAAGGTCACCGGCCCTTGAGCGCGAATGCGGCTGACAATCAACTCCCGCAACTTCTGCGTGGCCTGAGGTGTCGATAGAGAAAGACTCGGGTCGCGTAGGTGTTGCTCAGGAGCGATCACAGGTGAGGATTCCAGGGATCCAGACTCACTCAACTTACTTGTTCAGGGGACGACGCCAATTTTGGCGAAACTGACGGTTCGAGACCAACAACACAGGCCAGAGGGCCGATACCACCCACTTCCCGGAGCCGGAATAGATGCGATCCGCCTTGCGGGCCGAGTACCAAACTCCACCTGCATAGATTGCCAAGAGCAAAAAAGGCCACATCTCAACCCATCCTGTTCAACGCTGCTCACCAGGTCAGGGATCCCCAATCAGTAGGCATCCTGCAGCTCATAGAAGTCAGGCGTGATGTAGTCCTTGCGCAGGGGCCAACCTATCCAGTCTTCCGGCATTAAAATCCGCTTCAGGTTCGGGTGTCCCTCGAAAACAATGCCATACATGTCGTAGGTTTCCCGTTCCTGCCAATCCGCCGACTTCCAAATCCAGTATACGGAAGGTAGGCGTGGATCCTGGCGAGGCAACTTTACCTGGAGCCGCACCTCCTGAGGGCGATCCGCCCCGTCTGACAGCTTGATCAGGTGGTAAAGGCTGACCAGTGGCTGCCCTGCCCCCAGGTCATACCCGCACTGGCACTCCAGGTAGTTAAAGCCGTAGGCATAGAGGGCGGTACACAAGGGTAGGAGAAAGTCCCGCTCCACCTCCAACAGCTCTACCCCCGCTGCGTCTCTCCCCAAATACTGGTGCTCGAAGCCGTTGTCGGCCAGAAACTGGGAAACCGGGCCCCGCTCCAACGTCACCAAGGGTTCCGACTGCTCGCCTGCGGATGGCGGCGCTTGTTTTTCCTGGGCATTCTCCTCTGCCATCTCACACTCCTCCCTGCAAGGCTTTGAGCTGCTGTTCCGCCCGCTTAAAGTCGGCGGTTTGCAAGGCCGGGGGCACCGGCAAGCCAATGGCCGCAGCCAGCTCTGGCGGGGGAGCTTGGCGGGTCTCGCTCTCCAGATACTTGCCGGTGATGATCTCCGGCACAGGCTTGAGGTTGTGCTTAACCGTGTAGTAGCGGTGGGTTTGCTGCAGACGGCCTCGTTCCCGCATGTCCTCGGCGGCGATCTTCTTGCGCAGCTTGACAATGGCATCCATGATCGCTTCTGGACGAGGAGGGCAGCCGGGAATGTACACATCCACCGGGATCAGCTTGTCCACCCCCCGCACTGCCGTGTAGGAATCGGAGCTGAACATGCCACCGCTGATGGTGCAAGCCCCCATGGCGATCACGTACTTCGGCTCAGCCATTTGCTGGTAGAGCTTGACCAACGCCGGAGCCATCTTCATGGTGACCGTACCTGCCGTGATGATCAAATCAGCCGTGCGCGGCGAAGAACGAGGCAGCAGGCCAAAGCGGTCGAAGTCGAAGCGGGATCCCAGCATGGCGGCAAACTCGATGAAGCAGCAGGCGGTGCCGTAGAGCAGCGGCCAGAGGCTGGACATCTTAGCCCAGTTGTACAGGTCGTTCACCGTCGTCAGAACGACGTTGTTGGAGAGGTCGGTAGTCACCTGGGGGGCAGCCCCCGGAAACAAGACTTGCGATTTCTCAGACGTCATGACCATTCCAATGCTCCTTTTCTCCAGGCGTACACAAGACCCACCACAAGGATGGCGATGAAAATCAGGGCCTCCACAAAGGCCAACAGCCCCAAGCGGTGAAACGCCACTGCCCAGGGATAGAGGAACACCGTCTCTACATCGAAAATGACGAAGACCAGTGCGAACATGTAGTAGCGAATGTTGAACTGGATCCAGGCTTGCCCAAACGGCTCCATGCCCGACTCGTAAGTGCTGCGCCGCAGGGATCCCCGCCGCTTTGGCGCTAAGAGTGCGGAAGCCCCCAGAGCCAAAATCGGCAGCAGAGAGCAGACGATTAGAAAAACCAGCAAATACTCGTAGCCGGACAGAACAAACACGACGCCAGACTGCCTCAGGTGCTCAACATTTAGATACGTTTCCAGTATAGAGCCAGTCTGGGGCTCCCCTGCGCCACGGGATCTTCAGTTCTGGTGATGATCACGATTATTGGGAGCGGCGTTTTTCCAGCCAGCCCCACACTCCGCTCACCACCGCCCCGGCCATCAGGATCCCCAAAGCCGGCTGAAACAAAGGCAGCCAGAGCCGCATCCAAAGTTTGTAGCCCAGTGGGATCCCAAGAAAAGCCCCGGTTACGGAAAAGACAAACCAGACAAACCCGGCGAACACCAGAAAGACAACGGCAATCAGGAAGTTATCCAACCAGCGCTTGAGGTCAGAGGAAACCATAGGGATTGAGGCAGAACAGCTTGAAGTAGACCCAGAGGCAATCTGGGAACCGAACCTTTTGGGCCGCTAATGCCGATATCTCAGCATCTTTCACCCAGACAGACTGCCGGAATAAGTTCAACAGACAGGGTAGCTTACCCCAGCACTTGGTGAAGATCCCACGTGCACCTTTTTGGGTAGAGTAAGCTGTGCCGGCCCGCTGCTGACCCGCTGTGAATACAACCCAAAACCACGGTAGCGCCAGTAGGATTCCCCAGCCAGCCTGCTAACAATAAGTGAGATTTCCCTTCTGCCGCTTGGTCAGCTCAGCTAGAAATCGCAGGAGCCCCGCACTGTACCCGTAGGGTCAGTGCCGGGAGGAATGCGCTTTGATGAAGTACAATGAACTTATGAGCCAAGTCCTGACCATATCCTGCAAGCTCAAGGTGTCCCCGTCGCAAGCCGCCAAATTGGACGCGACTTTGGAGGCTTTTGGCCAAGCCTTGAATTGGGTCAACCAGAACACGCCGGAGAAAGTCGCCAACGCCGTTAAGCTCCAGTCTCTGTGCTACCGCGAAATCCGCGCCCGGTTCGGCTTGTCCAGTAACTTGGCTCAACAGATATGCAGACGGCTGGCCGGCGCCCGTAAAGTTGCCCAACAGAAAAACCGCCCCGTCAAAGCGTTCAAAGGGGGCTTCGCTACCTACGACGCTCGTATCTTTTCGTTCCGCGAGAAAGACTGGACGGTGTCGCTGACCACGGTGGAGGGTCGGGAGCGCTTTGAGCTGGCGATTGGCCGCTACCAGAGAGAACGGCTGGCGGGCTCCAATCCCAAATCTGCCACTCTGGTCAAGCGTAAAGACGGCTCCTACTCTATTCAGATCTGTGTGGAAACGGAGCCATCCCCACCGCAACGCACGGGCAGAGTGCTGGGGGTGGACCTGGGAAGGACAGATATTGCCCATACGTCAGAGGGGGACAACTGGAATGGACAGCAGTTGAACCGAGTCCGAGACCACTACTCCCGGTTGAGGGCGGCACTCCAACGCAAAGCCAGTAAGGGCACACGCAGTTCGCGGCGCAGATGCCGTCAACTGTTGCAACGGCTGTCTGGCAAGGAGAGACGCTTTCAGTCGCGTCAGCGTTGCGTAGCAAAAACGTGGGTCAATCATCGCATCTCCAAAGCTATTGTCTCTAGGGCAAAAGCTACCAACAGCGCTATCGCTCTGGAAGACCTGACAGGGATCCGGGAAAGGGTCAATCAACAGCCGCGCAGCAAAGCCGAGCGGCGCAGGGCCAACAGTTGGGCGTTCTACCAACTACGTCAGTTTCTGGAATACAAGGCGAGGGCTGCAGGGGTTTCTCTGGTTCTTGTGCCGCCTGCTTACACGTCGCAGACCTGTCACAAGTGTTTGCACATCCATCCCGACCCTGCGCAATCCTATCGCAGTGGTAAGTCGTTCAAGTGTGGGCACTGTGGATGGGAAGGAGATGCGGACTTGAATGGTGCAAACGTAATTGCGCTCTTGGGGGCTGCCGTAAACCAGCCTAGAGGTTAAGCCTACGGCTCGCTTCGCGAACGGGCTTGTTTTGTTCTCTGGTAGAGCAGAACAGGCTCAGGGCTACTGAAAGCCCGCTCCGTACCGCTTAGCGGTCGGAGCCGGGTAGTTTACGTTGAAGATTCTCCCCAAATGGCTGCACCGGTTGTTGACTTGTCAAGATATAGTGGTAAAAATCTGCTTATACACAATATGTAGCGTTAAGCCGATGTCCATCTCCTCTGGCTCTTCTTTTGCAGACCGCTTGCGATGGGTGATTGGCGATGAAGCCGTCTATGCGTTTGGGCGACGGGCCGGAATTAGCGATACGGCCTTGCGCAGCTACCTGAAGGGATCCGTGCCCAGCATTGACAAGGCCGTGAAAATTGCCCAAGTGGGCCAGGTCAACCTCAATTGGCTGATTACAGGGGAGGGATCCCCGCAGTTGCATCCCGACGCGAAAGCAGAGTATGTGTATGTGCCTTTTGTCGATGTAGCCGCCTCTGCCGGAGCGGGGGTGTTGGTGCGCGAAGAATCGATCGAATCGGTGGTTGCTTTTGAGCGAAACTGGCTGCGGACATACTTGAAGGGAAATCCTGCCGAGCTGAGCCTGATTCGGGTGCAGGGGGATAGCATGTCTCCCACGTTGGAGGATGGCGACTGGATCTTTGTGGAACGGCAAGAGGGCGGGGATCTAAGCTGTGAAGGCATTTACGTCTTTCAGATGGATGGAGATCTGTTGGTCAAACGGCTGCAGCGCCTGCCTGGGTCCCAGGTGAAGGTGATCAGCGACAATCCCCGCTTTCCCCCTTTTGTGGCGGATTTGGCGGATCCCATCAACGGCCTAACCCTCATAGGGCGTTATCGAGGTCGCATCAGTTTTGATTAGCCTCCCACAGCAGATGGCGGGAAGTGGCAGTTGGACCGACCGAGAATCCCCTTGGCGAGATCGGGTCGCCGGTTAGGATGGGTCTTGAGGGTTGAGTTGAGAGGAGTTCCTGCTCCTTGCCTGCGCCCATCCAGCCGGAGGTTTGCCTGCAATGGCTCGTTCGTCCCAGCTCCTAACAGTCGCTCTCCATTCCCTGAGCGGGATCCTCTTGGTCAGCAGCGGAATCTGGGTCGGGATGGTGCTTCCCCAGCAGGCCCAACCTCAGCCCCAGCCGGAGACCAACATCTCTCCCACTCAACCCGCTTCTCCCACACCACCGATCCTGCCCACCTTGGCCCCGCCCCAGGCCAATCCTCCGGTGGCCAGCCCAACAGCAGATGCAGATCCAGAGGAAAATCATGAGAGCCCCACGGATCTGGAGGCAGAGATTCGGGAGATCCGCCAGCAGGTGATCCAGCTCTTGATCAGAATTGAGGAATTGGAGTCGCGGCTGCAACGGCTGCGTTCTCAAACAGCCCCTGAGCCTGTCAGGGAATCTTCCACTGCTGCTGAGATCGCTCCAGGGGCAGAAAGCGCCTCTGCGCCCACCCCGGCTCCGACCACAACGCCGACCTCCTTTCAGGTGGGAACCCAAACCATCAGCCTGCCGGGCGATTTGCTGTTCGATTTTGACAAAGCCGAGATTCGACCTGAAGCAGCCTCGCTGTTGGCCCAGGTGGCCAAGTCCTTGGAAGCTATGCCCGGCGCCCGCGTTCAAGTGAATGGCCACACCGATAACATCGGGCCCTTAAACTACAACTTGGCTCTTTCCCTGCGCCGCGCCAATGCGGTTAAGGACTATTTGACGAAGCTGCTGCCGGAAGGCCATCCCATCAGTTGGACAACCTCTGGCTTTGGTCCCACCTTGCCCGTTGCCGATAACGACACAGAAGCCGGACGGCAGCGGAACCGCCGTGTGGATTTGGTCATCGCTCCCTAGCTGCACCCCCCAAAGTGGGGGATGACACGTTCTAGCAGGGCTCTGGTCTAGAATCTGGTAGGGTCAATCCGGCCAGGATTGATGGGCTTGAGTTCAATCCTCATCGTTGGGGTTCGGTTTTGAACGCGGCAGGGATCCCTCTGGACAAGAGGCAAACGTTTGCGCTGAGGGTTGACACAACCCTGGACGCGCTTGACCAGGTTTTGACCTGGTTTGAGTCTTTCCGAAATGCGGGCATCCCGGATCCCATTTGGGCGGAATGTCAGTTGGCTTTGGTAGAGGGGTTTACCAACGCCGTTCGCCACGCCCACCGCGCTCTGCCGGAAAGTACGCCCATCGACATTGAGCTGCTGCTGATGCCGCAAGGGCTGGAGTTGCGCATCTGGGATCAGGGGCAGGAGTTTGATCTGGAGGGATTTGCTCGGAACTTGTCGGATCCCACATCGCCCAACGCCAATCTTGAGTCCGAGGGGGGACGGGGTATTTTGCTGATGAAAGCTCTCTCTACTCACCTCAGCTACAGCCGCCAAGCGGATGGTCGCAACTGCCTGTTGATCGGCAAGCGCTTCGACGATCCTGGATCTCGCCCGCGTCTGTCGGTGCCGGGCTTAGGCGAGCAGACCACCGCTTAACTTGCGAATAGCTGAGCTGGCCACATCGCTGTAGCGCAGTTCACCGGCCAAGATCTGGCCCATGCACCGAGTGGCTCCCGGTCGTTTGACGCCCACCCTGTAGCCCACGCCCGGAAAGCGATAGAACAACGCCGCAATCCGCTTAGCCCAGCGCATTTCTGAGCCCCATTCCTGCTGCACGCGGGCAGAGTAGTTCGCCAGAGCTTCTGTATCCCCGCCTAGAGCTTGATCGATGGCCTGGGCCGCCAACATGCCGGTGAGAAGGGAAGGGCGGATCCCTTCAGCGGTAAACGGATCGATAACGCAGGCGGCATCTCCCACCAAGAGGGCATTTTGGGTGTGAAGCGGTTGATCTTCGTCCCAGAGGCAGATGGGATGGCCAAACGGCTTGACCGACTTCAAGTCTACGCCAAAGCTTTGGGCATATTGGGCGGCAATTTCCCGCAGGTTTTGTTTTTCTCCACCCCGAAAGGTGCCGGCTCCAATCGAGTAGCCATCAGCCTTGGGGAAGTTCCAAATGTAGCCATTGCTGACGGCGCCGAAGTCAAAATGGGCGGCTGCAGTTTGCGGCTGCAGGAGAGGCACTTCTGCTTCCAAGGCGGCAGCCAAGCGACGGCGGCGTTCCTGAAAGCCCAGCCACTTGGCCATTGAGCCTTTTGCCCCATCGGCCCCGATCACGTACCGACCCCAGACTGGGCCGGCGGTTGTCATCACTTGCCAGCGGTCGCTTTGCCACTCGAGGCCAGAGACAGGGCATTCTGCCTGGAGCGCTGCCCCTTGCTTTTGCGCTTGCTGAATCAGGTAGTGGTCGAAAACATCCCGCCGCACCATCCAAACGGGCTCTTTCAAATCCAAATCGACCACCACCGGATCGCCGCCGCGCCAGGTGTAGCGGATTTGCCGGATCTTGAGGGAAATGGCGGGGCCAAAGTCGAAGTCAAACCAAGCCGCCACCATAGGAGAAACTCCCCCCCCACAGGGTTTGTAGCGGGGCAAGGGATCCTTTTCCAGAACCAGCACCGAGCGTCCCCGCTTGGCCAGATGGTAGGCGGCAGATCCTCCAGCAGGGCCGGCGCCGACGATGACACAGTCGTAGAGTTGCGGCATGGTTTTCGATACTCCAGGCCCCCCCATCCTGGGTTCTGCTCACCAGCTTCTAGCCTATTATGGCTACAGCGAATTGCCTGCACGTTGCTTGCCTTTTTGTCGGGAAGACCATGCGAATTCGCTGGCAGCGCCTTGCCAACCAGCCCTCAGCTTGCTACTGTGCCGCCTGCGGAAAGCGTTTTGCGGGCGGGAAGCGAGTTCGTTGCCTTTTCAACGATAGGGGTCTGAATCTCGGCCCTATTTGCCCAGAGTGCTTTGCCCTTCCCCCAGTTCAGTTGCGAGAACAGATCCACCGCTATGCCTATTTGATGCGCCTGAATCGTCTGCGGGATCCCGGCAGCCAAGACCACGCCCATCATCTGGAACAAGCGGCCCAGGAGCGCTCCATTCGGTATCCGGGCCTGTGGGGCTGGCTGCGGCAGTGGTGGTAGCGTTGGCAAGGGGATTGGGCATTCTGGAAAAGATGCAGGAAAATCAGGAGAGGTTGCCTTCGGGATCCCAGACCCGTTGGCTTGTTTGCTCTCGTTGGTTGAGGAGCCCCCATGCACGACCTGGACAGTTTGCCAGAACCAGTAGCCGATGCCTTGATCAAAAGCCTGCTTACGGACGTGGAGCGGCTGATCAACCAGCACGGACTGTCAGAGGTTCTGGTGGGGTTGGCCATGTATTGCAACGTGCAGTTCAAGGCCAAGTTCAATAAGCCCAACCGCACGGAGAAGGATGAGGAGTTGGGGTTTTATTTCCGCGACGCCGCCAAAGCTCTAGAGGTGGCTGCCAGCCTCACCTATCGCACCATCGACCGCTCTCAATCTGCCCGGCCCAGCACCTAGCCACTGGGATCCCTTTTTGGCCTCCACCCCCAAGCCCCTCTCCCAGGGGGAGAGGGGGGCAGGCATTTAACCAGCAAACCGTTTCACCGCAATGGGAAGGGAAGGAACGCGGCATCTTGGGGTGGCAAGGGATCCCCCTGGGTTTTTATGCTGGTGGGCAACAAGTTGCATTGAGGCTGAGCGTGAGAATCGTCTGGGAACGCAGCATTTACGGGGGCAATGGCCGAGTGCCCTGCATTATCTGTGGGGGATGGGCCAACCCCATCCAGAAAAAAGGGCACCAAGTGTTGCTGGCGGTGGTCTATAACGACCGCGGGCAAATCTACGGGGAAGTCTGCCGCAGCTGCCTCGGTTTGGGGGCCAAAGGCATCAAAGAGTGCCTGCAAGAGCGGATCGCCCGTTTGCGCAAGCAACTGGAAGATTTGGAAGAGCTGGAGCAGGGAGAGGTGCAACTGCCTACATTGGAGCAGGAGTTGAGCGCCTATTTGGATTGAGGACTACACCCCTCTGAAAAACTTACGAAACCCCAATAGGAGGTGACGTCTCTGATTTCTTCCTGCTTCCACGACCCATGACTGGTAGCGGAGTTGGCCTCTATGGTCGTTTCAGGTTAGTCTGAGACGCCCGAGCTACTGAGAAAAGCCCCGCCCTACCGCTATGGGGAAGTAAGCTAACGGCGCGCAGAGGACGTCAACAACCTTGGTCAGCAAATATGGACGGAGAGGGAGGGATTCGAACCCTCGACGGAGCTTTTGGGCCCCGTAACTTCTTAGCAGGAAGCCGCTTTCGACCACTCAGCCACCTCTCCAGGGCCAGGAAGGGCAATGGCAAGCTGGGATCCAGCCACCAGTTCACTCATTGTAGGGGATGGGATCCCACCCGGCAACTGCCCCCTGACCCGCCCTGCAAAGACTCCGTCCCGCTATCGCGATCAGCCGGGATCCCTCCTGGGGTTGGGTGAGTCTAGCTCACCACCTGCAGGTAAATATCGAAGCTGCCGCTATTGTCGCCGTAGCTGCCCTTGGCGTCATTGATGTTGAAGGCAATATCCAGGTTGGGATCCAGATCCACCTCTTGGGGCTGCTCTGGCGAGGACTCGAAAACCTGATGGGCCACCAGTTGGGCGTTGGGTTGAAACAGCACAATCCCGTAGCGGCAGAGGCCCGGGTAGCGCCACTCCTCAGGGGTCGGGATCCCTTTGCCAAGGGGCGAGCGGATGCTGGTGGAAAACGAGAAGCCATAGCGCCAAGCCACATTCCTGGGGAAAAAGCGGATACGGCTGGCCCGCAACGGACGCCCTTGCCAGCGTAAAATGTTGCCCGCCTCTTGGTTCACCCGCAGGTCACGGAAAGCCATCCAAGCCTGTAAAGCTTCTTCTTCAGGTTGGATCCCTTCGATGGCCAGGGCCTGGCTCCAATCCAAGTCACTGCCATCGCAGGTGATCTGCCGCGGAATTTGCGCCAAATCCAGTTGTGCCAACCCCAGAGTATCAGACGCAGATTGGGTAAACATCTATCTCTCCTTTTTCCATCTGATTTTTCAAAGTGACTCCAGAAGGGATGAGCCTCTTGCTCAGAAATTGAGGAGTCACAGGGATCCCCAAGAGGAGCCTGGGGAAAGGTTGTAAGAGACCCCCATCCACATCCCTGCTGCTGGATGGAGAATGTCAGATGCACGATGACCAACGGAGTTGAAAACCTCAAGCTCTTGCCCGACCGACGAGAGACTGGGAGTTCAAGCTCCTTTAGCAGATAGATCAACGTTACTTGATGAATAAAAGCTATTCCCGAAAAGATAGCCCTTTGCAATACTTTTTTAGGGAACCTTAGGGAGTTGTTAATTCCCTGTGACTCGGCTGCGAATGAAGGCCAGAACCCAAATCCAGGTTTGCTGCAGATCTTCCAGAAGCTTGTATTTTGGAACACATTAATGGTGTAATCGCCTGTTAAGCACTCTTGCGCTCGACCCCTGGGCTCTGCAGCGGCTTTCCACAGCCCAGAGCGCCCTGACAAGCGTTTTTGGTAAGATCACCCCTACAGGTCTCCCAGGGTGCCCGGCGCCCACGGCATGCACGACAACCCTACTTCCCTCTCTTCTGATTTCGAAGTCATCTCTCTGTCCAATCCTCAACAGGCCATGTCTTTGGCGGGCACTCAGGAGGCCAACCTGAGGTGGATCAGTCGCTCCAGCGGTGCTTCTGTAACGCTGCGCGGACAAGACCTGTACCTGAAAGGCACTCCCCAACAGCGGCAGCAGGTGCGGCAATGGCTAGAATTGCTGAGGCCGCTTTGGCAAACTGGGCACCCCGTCACTGTGATCGATGCAGAGCAAGCTTTTCGCGCCCTCTCCGGACAAGAGGTTGCCGCCTACCAGCAAGCACAAGCAGGGATTTTGGCCCGCACCCGCAAAGGGGAGCTTATCCGACCGAAAACGCCCCGCCAACAGGAGTACGTGCGAGCCATTCGCACCCACGACCTCTGCTTTGGCATTGGACCGGCGGGCACAGGAAAAACCTATCTGGCTGCCGTTGTGGCCATTGCTGCCCTACAAAACCGGGAGTACGAGCGTTTGATCTTGACTCGCCCGGCTGTGGAGGCGGGAGAAAAACTGGGGTTTTTGCCGGGGGATCTGGTGGAAAAGGTGGATCCCTATCTGCGGCCCCTTTACGATGCCCTGTTCGAGTTTATCGACCCGGCCAAGCTGCCGCAGTTGATGGAGCAGGGGGTGATCGAGGTGGCGCCGCTGGCCTATATGCGAGGCCGTACTTTGAGCAATGCCTTCATCATTTTGGACGAAGCCCAGAACACCACCCCCGAGCAGATGAAGATGGCCCTCACGCGGCTGGGATTCCGGTCGCGTATGGTGGTTACCGGGGATCTCACCCAAACGGATCTGGGCAAACATCGCACGTCGGGCTTGGCCGCCGCGGAGCGTATTCTGACAGGGGTAGAGGGGGTTGCCTTTTGCTACTTCGACCAGCGGGATGTGGTGCGCCACCCTCTGGTGCAGCGGATTGTCGATGCCTACGCCCGCTACGAGGGGCAGTCGTGAAGCTGAGGGTGCTCTTTTTCGACGCTGTGGGCACTTTGTTTCGGGTGCGGGGCAGCGTGGGCCAGGTTTACAGCCAGGTGGCAGCGGAGTATGGGGTAGGGGTGGATCCCCAGGCCTTGGATCGCGCTTTTGGCCAAGTTTTTGCCCAGGCTCCAGCCCCGGCCTGCCCAGGATTGACGGGATCCCCTTTGCGGGAGTGGGAGCGGACCTGGTGGCGCCAGGTGGTGCGGGAGACTTTTGCCCGGGTGGGATCCCTGGCTGCCTTCGGAGAGCACCGGTTTGAAGACTTTTTCGCCCAATTGTTTGAGCACTTTGCCGGGGCGGATCCCTGGGAGCTGTATCCCGAGACGCTGCCGGCTTTGCGGGCCCTGCAGCAGGAAGGGATCCGGTTGGGGGTGATCTCCAACTTCGACAGCCGCTTGCCCAGGGTGCTGCAGCAGTTGCAGTTGGATCCCTACTTTTCCACCCTCACCCTCTCCACCCAAGTGGGCTATGCCAAGCCCGATCCTCGCATCTTCCAAGCTGCCCTGGCAGCCCACGGGATCCCCCCCGCAGCCGCCGGCCACATTGGCGACAGCCGCCGCGACGATTATCAGGGGGCAAAAGCAGCAGGCTTGCGAGCCCTTTGGCTGGATCGAGAGGGGAAGGATAGCTCCTGCCCAGAGCGGATAGAAGATCTGTGGGGATCCCTGTCCATGCTCAATGGGCCGAAGCAGAATTGAGCAGCAGAGGGGCAAAAAGGCCATCCGGCTTGAGCAGGTAACGCCGCAGGTTCATCCGCCGCTCCAGCAGGCAAGCGTGGCCGCTCTGGGGCGAGATTTCTACCTGCGCCTGGGGCAGCCGTTCCGCCAGCCAGCCCACCTCCTGCACCGAGGGCAACAGGCGATCCCGCCCCCCCGCCACCAGCAAAGTTGGCAGGGTCATCGACTCCAGGGGCAGCTTCTCCACAGCAAAGGATCCCAGCAAAGCCAAGCGCTGGGCAGCCACTGTGGGCTCAACACTGTGAACCGCCTGGCGCAGCCGCTCCCGATCCGGCGGCTCCATTTGGCTGAGCTCCGCCAAAGCCCCCAACCCTCGCTCTGACAACTGGTGATAGAGCGCCGGCGGCAAAAAGGGCAAGAGAACATGTCCTGCCCACCACCAGGGCCTGCGTCGCAGCGACGAGGCTGGATTGACTAAAATGAGGCCGCGGCACCGTTCCGGCCATTGGGCGGCCACCAACAAGGCCAGGCAAGCCCCAAAGGATTCTCCACACAAGTACGCCCCCGCTTCTAGCTGGGATCCCACCCAATCGGCCAGGGTTTCCCAGCTATCCCCCGCTTCCGGGTGGTTCAAACTCAGGGGGCGAATGCGAAACTCCCGCTGCAGAGCCTGCGCCTGCCGGTAAAACAACGTACCTGTGCCATCCATACCGGGCAAATACAGCAGCAGGGGCCGCTCCTGACCGACCGCTCCCGTTGCCGGGCTGACCAAGCTAGAGGCAGATGCTACCGGCTCGCCACTCAACTTTCTCATCTCTCTGCCAATCCCAATCGCACCTGTTCTCGGGCCGCTGCAGTTAGCTCTTGAATGACCTGCATTCGCTCGCGTCGGGATCCCTGGCGCTGCTTCCCACTCACCCAAAGGGGGGGTCCCACCCTGAGCACCACCCGCCGATACAACACCACCGGATGTCCCCCTTCCTGTTGAAATCGGGGTTCAGTGGGGTCAAACCAGCGGAAAAAAGCCATAGGAATATCTACTCCCCGCCATTCTTCCTGCGCCCACACCGCCACCGGCAGAATCGGCAAGGGATCCACCGCTGCCGCCAGCGCCAGGTGGGCAAAACCTGGCTGAAACCGCCCCACCTCCCCAGGCGAGGTCTCACGGGTGATCTGCTCCGCCCCTTCTGGGAAGATCCCCACACCCACCCCCGCTGCCAAACTGGCCTGCGCCTGGCGAAAAAAATGGATTTGCTGCCGGGATCCCTGCTTGAGGGGAATGCAGTCCAAAGCCAGGGTGATTTCCCGCAGCAGCGGCACCTGAGCCAGGTAGTAATGGCAGGCAAAGCGAATCGGTCGGTCCAACCCCGCGATCAGCACCGGCGCATCCAGAAAACTGCGGTGATTGCTCACCACCACCAGCGGGCCGGCGGGAACGTGCTCCTTGCCCTCCACCCACACTTCCGTCTGGAAAAGGGTGAGCAACAACTGGGCCAGAGTCCTGGGGTCTGGAGGCCAAGAGAGAGCAGAATTGGCTGAGAACGCTGCGAAGGATCCCATCAATAGTCCACCCCGCGCCGCAGATCGGCCCCCTGCTCGGCATAGTGCTTGTGGCTCACCATTTCCGAGTGGACAGAGGCCAGCTCAAAGTAAGGTAAGGGGGCATGGCAGCGCCCCGTGATGATGATCTCCGTGTCCCGCGGCTTGCGCAGCAAAGCCTGGACAATCGGCTCCACGTCCAACAGCTCCAGATCCACTGTCGGGTTCAGCTCATCCAGGATGATGGTTTTGTACAGGCCAGAAGCGATGGCCGCCCGCGCCAACTCCCAGCCCCGCTCCGCTTCTACATAGTCGATTTCCTGTTGTTTGCCCCGCCAGACAATGGCATCCCGACCGCAGCGCTGGTGATCCACCAAATCGGGGTAGCTTTCCCGCAGGGCCCGAATGGCTGCATCCTCGGTGTAGCCCGTTCCCCCCTTCAGCCATTGCATGATCAGTACACGATGGGAGAGATCCTTACTGATGCCGCGTCCAATCGCCTGCAGAGCCCGCCCCAGAGCGCTGGTGGATTTTCCCTTGCCGTTGCCGGTGTAGATCTCGATGCCGCTGCAAGGGGGTTGGCCGTTTTGGGGATCCGTCGCCCGCCGGACACTGCGCATTTCCGAGTGCAAATCCGCCAGGTCGATAATTTCCTTGGGAGCGCCGCGCCCGGTGATGATCACCTCCATGGCCTCCGGCTTTTGCTTGAGGGTACTGACCACCTCCTCCACAGGCAACAGGCCCAGATCCAGCACCGGGTTGAGCTCATCCAGCACCACCACCGAGTAAAACCCCGACGCCAAAGCCCCTTTGGCCACATCCCAACCGCGGCGGGCCTCCTGACGGTCAAACTTGGTGATCTCATCTGGGCCGAAAAACTCTCCCCGCCCGGTGCGCAATTGATCGATGAGATGGGGGAAGCCTCGCTGCAGAGCCGCAATGGCCGCATCCTCAGCATAGGTTCGGCCTGGCCCCTTGAGAAACCGCACCAGCAACACCCGGCTGGGGGCCGCCTTTTCGATCCCCAAGCCAATGGAACGCAGCACAACCCCTAGGGCCGCCTGGGACTTGCCTTTGCCCTCGCCGTCGTAGACATGGATCTGGCCCCGTCGCCGATCAAACTGCTGGGCAGTCACAATCCCAATTTCTGCCATGCCCCTCCGCGTCATCCTGCTGTGGGAAAATCCCACTTTTCTACCCCCATCTTAGAGCCTACTTGGAGCCTAGCCAGAACTTGGGCAGGAGGGGGAAACTAAAAAGCTCCCAAGAGGCCGGAAAGACCGGGGTAAGATGAGCAATGGTTGTCCAGCCGATGCCTGTCTAGCGAGGGATCCCCCTTGTATCCGACTGCATTTTCTTCTCGCCCGTTACTCCCTGCTGTGGATAGCCCTATTGAGCTGGTAGGGGGGACGCCGCTGATCCGTCTGCGGCGGGTTGCTGCCGATTTGCCGGAATCGGTACGGGTATATGGCAAGGCAGAGTGGTACAACCCTGGGGGTTCAGTCAAGGATCGCCCGGCCCTCAACATGATTCGCGCTGGCGAACGCCAGGGCAAGCTTACCCCCGGCAAGATCATCCTCGATGCCACCAGCGGTAACACCGGCATCGCCTATGCCTGGATCGGGGCCGCCTTGGGCTACAAGGTCAAGCTGGCTCTTCCCGCCAACGCCAGCTCAGAGCGCAAGAAGATCCTGGCTGCCTACGGCGTGGACTTGGTTTTGACGGATCCCGCCCTGGGATCCGATGGGGCCATCGAGAAAGCCCGCGCCCTCTATGCGGAAAACCCCGAGCTTTATTTCTACCCTGACCAGTACAGCAACCCCGCCAACTGGCAAGCCCACTACGAAACCACTGGGGTGGAGATTTGGGAGCAAACCCAGGGGCAGGTCACCCATTTTGTTACCGGGCTAGGCACCAGCGGCACCTGTATGGGGGTGGGGCGGCGCCTGCGAGAGTATCGCCCGGATATCCAAATCATTGCCATGCAGCCCGACTCTCCCTTCCATGGCCTGGAAGGGCTCAAGCACATGGCCACAGCTCTAAAACCCGAGATTTACGATCCCACCCTGCCTGACCAGCACATTGAGATCTCCACAGAAGCAGCCCAGAAAATGGTCAAGCGCTTGGCGTTGGAAGAAGGCCTGCTGGTGGGCATCTCTGCCGGCGCCAATGTGGTGGCAGCCCTAGAGGTGGCCCGTCAGCTCTCCTCTGGAGTGGTGGTGACCATCTTTTGCGACGGGGCTGACAAATATCTTTCCGAGCGTTTCTGGACAGAGGAGTGACATCCTCCCGGCGCTCGTCCTGCGGACAGAGCGCGGGCCACTCTTCCTGTCAGCGGGACGGAGTCCTTGAAGCCTGCACTCTCTCGCTTTGGCGGCGCGGAGCGCTTTGCGTCAGCATGAGTGTGGGAGTATGTCACGTACCTTTAAGGCTGAGCGCAGAGGGATCCCATGGCGATCATCGTCCTGAAAGCCTGGTATTTGGATTCGGTGTTGTCTGCTTCTCAAGTCCAACAGAGGGCCCCCGACCTGCGCCTAAGCCGTACCGGCCTCTTGAAAACGGCGATGCGGGCCGACTTTCTCGACGATGTGGAGCAGGTGAAGGCTTCCGTATGGTGGCAGCGCTACCTGGAAGGAGAGCTGGTGGAGTTTTACATCGAAGGCAGCGGCGCCTACAGCATCTCCAACCTCGATTTGATCAGCCGTGAGATCTACTTTAATAAGCGGGCCACCCTGAACATGACCGAGCCGGTCATCTACTTCTGCGGCCAATCGGATTACCCCGACTCCAGCGCCACTCTGCACCGGGCATTGCAAGCCGTGGTAGAGACCCTCAATCGCGACCACAGACCGGTCGTGCCCCTGCAGCTGCAGGGATCCCTTCCCGCTGAGGCTGAGACCCCGCTCATCGATGCGGCCTTGATTCGCAAGCTCAAGCACGCGCTGCTGGTGGTGGCCGATGTAACCCCTGTGCAGGTGAATGGCCGGGGGCGTCCCCTACCCAGCCCCCAGGTCTGTCTGGAGTTGGGCTATGCCCTGCAATCGAAGCGCCCTGAACAATTGCTGCTGGTACAACTCCCCCGCGACGGCATCGAGGGATCCTTTCCCTTTGAGGTAGAGGGCAGCAGTTTTTTGAAAATCGCCGATCCCCAGCATCTGTCCGATCACCTGGGAGCCGAGATCGCCCGGCAGTTGCAGCGCAACCGGGTTATCTCCCTCTAGCCAGCAGCACCTATCCAACCTCCCCTCGCAGCCGCTAGACTCTTGGAGATGGTCACTCCTGGCCATGGGGGATCTGGCTCCCCGAAACCCAAACAGCCTCCATCGTCGCTACCTTTTCTCCCCTTGTGAACCATGACCCTGGCTAACGCAAATCCTTTGGTTTCGCCGGATCGCTCTGCGGCAGGTTGGCAGAGAGGTCTGAACAGCATAATGTTCCTGCTGCTGTTGGGGGTTCCCCTATCTTGGGTGGGGCACTTCCGGGGCTGGGATCCCAACCTGGTTTTCCTCTGTGCGGCTTTGGCGGTGGTGGCCTTGGCGAAGTTTATGGGTCAGGCCACGGAAGAGATCGCGGCCTTGACAGGGCCGACAGTCGGGGGGCTGATCAACGCCACCTTTGGCAATGCAGCGGAGTTGATCATCGGCTTGGTGGCACTGCGGGCGGGGCTGGTGGATGTGGTAAAAGCCTCCATCACCGGCGCGATCATCAGTAACCTGCTCCTGGTGGCCGGCTTGGCCATGTTTTTGGGCGGGATCAAGTTTCGGGAGCAGAGCTTTCGACCCGAGGTGGCCCGCATGAATGCCTCGGTGATGAACCTGGCGGTGGTGGCCTTGATCTTGCCCAGCGTGGTCACCTATGCCGATGCCAACTTGGGGGAGATCTCCATCCAAGAGCTATCCACGGCGGTAGCCCTGGTGCTGATCGGGGTTTACGGTCTTACTTTGCTGTTTTCCCTCAAAACCCACAGCTACCTCTACACCCTTCACGAAGCGGAAGCCGCAGAAGATGAGGCGGCCAGTCGCCTGGCCCTCAATCCGGTTTTGCAGGCGGAGGGATCCATTCCCCAAGTGCTGACGGCTCCGCCCGAGGGAGCCGGTTTGGGGTTTTGGGTGCTGGCCCTCTTGGGGTTGACGGTGTTGGTGGCGCTGGAGTCGGAACTGTTGGTGAGCACTCTAGAGGACACGCTGGAACACTTTCACATGACGTCGCTGTTTATGGGGGTGATTTTGTTGCCGATCATCGGCAATGCGGCAGAGCATGCGACGGCGATCACGGTGGCCATGAAAGACAAGATGGATCTCTCCTTCTCGGTGGCGCTGGGCTCGACGATGCAAATTGCCCTGTTTGTGGCACCTCTGCTGGTGCTGGCCGGGGATGTGCTGCATCAGCCCATGAACTTCAACTTCGGCACGGTAGAGTTGGTGGCCATTGCCGTCTCGGTGCTGCTGATCAATTCCGTCAGCAGCGATGGGCGCTCCAACTGGCTGGAAGGGCTACTGCTCTTGGCCACCTATGCCATCCTCGGGATTGCTTTCTTCTTTCTGGAGTGAGGCGTTAAAGTGTTCTGCACCGCTGACGCAAACGGCTCATGCTGCGAAGCTGCGAATGGTGCCCCGCACCGCTGACGGGAACGGTAGGCAGGCCGAAGCCGAGGAAAACGGGATCCCTGTTTTGGCCTCTCCTTTTCGGTGCATCTTTTGCCCTATCCCCCATAAGCGGGCCCGCATGGGGGCAGGAAACTGCTGAAAACAACGGCACCGCCCCCAACCTGCCTTTGCTCAACCGTTTGGATGCCCTAGAAGAGCTGCGGCAAGCGCTTAGCCTCCCCACCTCCTCTGTCCAGGCGGAGGCCGTGACGCTGGATGGGCGGCGTTTGTTCGTGGTTACCGCACCGCAGGGGGATCCCGGCAGCCTGCCTCTGGTGTCGCAGCGGGTGCGCTCCATTGAACAAACCCTGCACCAGTTGGCCAGCGCCGGATTCGATCCAGAGGCGCTGCAGGTTGAAGTCACCCTGGACGGCCAGACCAACCAGCCTGTTATCCGGGTGAATGGGCGACATTTGCTGACCATCACCTCCCTCGATGCTCAATTCCAGGGCGCCCAACCCATGGACTGGGCTGAGCAGGTAGCCGGCATTGTTGAGGAAGCGCTGCGCACTTCGCAACGGGAGCGGCAGCCTCAATTTTTGCGCCGCCAAGCGGTGATTGCCCTCGGCATCCTGGCTGTGGTAGGGAGCCTGAGCCAGCTCTGCCAGCGAAAACGGCGACGGCTGCAGCAAAAACGCGATGCCCTGCAGACGGAATACCAGGCCATCCAAGCAGAGATTCAGGAGCACCTAGCGGGGGAAGAGCAGCCGGGCGTGGATCCCGTCTTGGTCGAACAACAGGCCGGACGCAAACGGCAGGAATCCTACTTGGAGCTGCAAATTCGCCTGCTGCGCCTGGTGCAAATTGGCCTGTGGGTGGGCGGAGTTGGGGTGAGCTTGGGCCTTTTCCCGCAAACGCGACCCCTGCAAACGTTTTTCCTGGTTTCGCTGCGCGGCCCTCTGTTGCGGTTGGTAGGGGTGGGTCTGGCCACCTATGGCAGTGTCTGGCTGAGTGGACTGGTGCTGGATAACCTCTTTGCTGCCCTGCGCCAAGAACAGTGGCAAAATGCCCCCACCTATCGCCTCAGCAAACGCCTCAGCACCTTTGCCAGCGTCTCTAAAGGAGTTGCAGCCACTACCTTGGTCTTGCTCGGATCCCTGGCTGGCCTGGCCTCGGTGGGGGTCAATATTGGCCCCTTAGTGGCCAGCCTAGGCTTTATTGGGCTGGGGATTTCCCTGGCTGCTCAGGATCTGATTAAGGACGTGATCAATGGGCTGTTGATTTTGATCGAAGATCAATTTGCCGAAGGGGATGTGATCGTGGTGGACGGGCGGGGCGGCCTCGTGGAACACATGGATCTGCGGCTAACCCAGTTGCGCAACACCGAAGGCAGCTTGATCTCCATTCCCAACAGTGCCATCCGGGTGGTGGAAAACCTCTCCAACGGCTGGTCACGGGTGGATCTGGGGATCATGATTGCCTATGAAAATGACCTGGAACAGGCGATACGCATCACCGAGCAGGTGGCTCTGCAGATGTACCGGGAGCCAGCTTGGCGGGAAAAAATCCTCGAGCCCCCCGAAATGCACGGTGTCGATGATCTGGGGGAGCGGGGGATCACGTTGCGCATTTGGATCAAGGTGCAGCCCCTGCAGCAGTGGAGGGTGGCGCGGGAATACCGCCGTCGCCTCAAGCACGCCTTCGATCAAGCAGGGATCCAGATTCCTTTCCCACAGCAGACCCTCTGGTTCCACAGCCCCTTGGAGATGCGCATCCAGGGTCTCAGCCCAGAGGAGACCCACCGCCTGCTGCACCTGATGGAATCGCGGCTCGAGGCTCGCCTGCGGGAAAGGGATCCCGTTGCAAACGACTTGACAAATTGACAAAATAGGCGGCTGCCGAAAGCTTCTACCCTTAGCCGCTCAGCCGGCTAGCAGTTTCAACAGGGCGGTCGCGCCAGCAGGCCGCAAGTCTAGTGACTACTCATCGCCGATGATTTCCGGCTCAGTCAGTTCATCCGACATTTCGATGACAGCGCGGCGGATTGGCTTCATCCAGCCATCTTCTATATCATCCGGATCCTCGTAGCGGCGGCGCTTGGCGCGGTTGGCCACCTGTACCGTGATGCGATAGCGATTTTTGGAAGCGTTGATCAGAGCCTCTACCCGACGCATCAGCTCGTCATTGTCAATAGCCAGTTGATTCTTGCGGGAAGCCATAATCGCAGTCTTAAATCTTGATATCTTGTTGCCACCAGGATCCCAACGAGACTCCGTCCCGCTACCGCGAAAGGACTCCGTCCCGCTACCGCGATCCTAGCAGAGAACCTTCCAGTTCTTGCATTCCTGTAGCGTTGCATGGCAATAGGGTGGGACTTTTGCCAAGAACTCATTTGTCAAGATTTGTCAAGAACTCATTTGTAGAGCAGCTTGCTCTGCTCTTGTACAACTCACAGGGGCTGCTAATCCAGCAAAAACTGTACCCACTTCGGCGGGGGTGGCAGCGGGCAACGAAAGTGCTCCATCACCAGGGCGGCCACCAAATGCACCGTGAATACGTAGATGAGGGAATTGAAGGCAATAAATCCCACCACCACCACCTGAACCATCCAGGGTTCTGCCACCCAGTAGACGCCCCATCGGCTGAGGGACACATCCAGGAGCCAGTTGGTTAGGCCGGTAAGTTGAATGGTTACGTAGATCCAGAGGTTTTCCCCCACCAGTAGGGAGGAAAGCACCAACTGAAAGATCAAGCCCAGGGCGCTGAGCACAGCCCCGCTCACCACCGAGACGTACCAGGAAAGACGCTGCTGCCACAGGCGGGCACACCAATAGCCCAGCAGACCATAGGGAATGACATAGAGAATGCTGCGCGTGGGCCCTATCAGCACCGTCAGCAACAGGCCGGAGACCACCAGGGCCATTGCCCCTGTGCGGGGATCCCAGCGCATCACCGCCAGCGCCACCGGAATGGGGAAAAACAGACGTATAAAGGGGGCCAGCGGCGTGTAGCTCAGGATCCAGATCAAGGCCGCGGTACTGGCCAAAAAAGCCGTTTCCACCACCCTCAAAGCCGGAGAACGGGGAGGTGGGGGGGGTAAGGGAGGAAAGTCATCCTGCACAGAAGGCTGAGGCGGCGGGGGCACATCCAGAAAAGCACAACTTTTCCCAGCTTAGGCCACCGGTTGCCGGGCTGGGCGAATTGTTGCCCAGAGGTGTGGATCTGGACTGCAAATCGGCTACAGGATAGGCCCTGTTGTCGATTGGGGCTGCCTCAGCGGATCCCTTTTGGATTTCAGGACATTCGGCAACATTTCCCAAGGCCAACCGTGAACCGACCCCCATCGGCCAGTCTCTCCTGACCCTACCCATCAACTTGTCTTGAAACGACTAGGGCGTTCTGATAAAGTTGAGGCGGGATTTGCCCTGAGAGAGCGGGATCCCTTCTGGACAAGTCTAGGGTCAATGCTATGGCAGTGCGGGTGGGCATCAACGGTTTTGGCCGCATCGGACGGCTGGTGTTGCGGGCTGCTTGGGGCTGGGAAGAGCTGGAATTCGCCCACATCAACGAGATCAAAGGGGGAGCTGCGACGGCGGCCCACCTGTTGAAGTTTGACTCGGTGCAGGGCCGCTGGGCTATCGACATTGAGGGATCCGATAACCGGCTGCGCATCCAAGAGAAAACCCTCACCTTCAGCGAACACAAATCCCCCGGTGAAGTGCCCTGGGCAGAGTTGGGGATCGAGCTAGTGCTGGAATGCTCGGGCAAATTTGTCAAGGCAGCGGAGCTGGATGCCTACTTCAAAGCGGGGGTGCGCAAGGTGATTGTGGCTGCCCCTGTCAAGGACGAAGAGGCCCTCAACATTGTTATGGGCGTCAACGATCACCTGTACGACCCGGCCCGGCACCATTTGCTCACGGCGGCTTCCTGCACCACCAACTGCCTGGCTCCTTTGGTGAAGGTCATCCACGAGGGGATCGGCATTGTTCACGGGGTGATCACCACCATCCATGACGTTACCAATACCCAAACCATGGTGGATGCCCCCCACAAAGATCTGCGGCGGGCCCGCTCCGCTCTGCTGTCTTTGGTGCCCACCACCACCGGCTCGGCCACGGCCATTGGGCTGATTTACCCCGAACTCAACGGCAAATTAAACGGCATTGCGGTGCGTGTTCCTCTCTTGAACGCTTCCCTGACCGATGCGGTGTTCGAAGTCAGGCGGCCCACCACCGTGGAAGAAGTCAATCACCTCTTAAAAACTGCAGCCGAGGGCGAACTCAAGGGGATCCTCGGCTACGAGGAGCTGCCCCTGGTCTCGGTGGATTTCAAAGGGGATCCCCGTTCCAGCATTGTGGATGCGCCCTCGACGATGGTGGTGGATGGCGCCCAGGTGAAGATCCTGGCCTGGTACGACAACGAATGGGGCTACGCCAACCGCATGGCGGAACTGGCCCGCAAAGTGGCCCGCAGTCTATAGAAACATCTCCCTTGGAGACCTGCCCATGACTTCTGTTTCGACGGCTCAAGCCTCTGCGGTTCGCAACTACGCCCTGGTTACAGCGGCCTATTGGGGGTTCACCATCACCGATGGCGCCATCCGCATGTTGGTGCTGCTGCACTTCCACAAGTTGGGCTTTACCCCGATCCAAATTGCCATGCTGTTTCTCTTCTACGAGATCTTCGGGGTTATTACCAACTTCCTGGGCGGCTGGATTGGATCCCTGTTTGGCCTGCGGCTGACCCTGTATGGGGGCATTGCCATCCAGATCTTCGGTTTGGTGATGCTGGGCGTGTTGAACATGCAGTGGCCGGTCTGGGGCCAGGTGGCCTACGTGATGACGGCCCAAGCTCTGGCCGGGATCGCCAAAGACCTCACCAAGATGAGCTCCAAAAGCGCCATCCGCCTGGTGGTGCCCAAAGAAGCGGAATCCCGCCTGTTTCGTTGGGTGGCTATGCTCACGGGATCCAAAAACGCCCTCAAGGGGGTGGGGTTCTTTGTGGGAGCGGCCCTGCTGCAGATCTTCACCGAAATCTACGGGGATCCCATGGGCTTCCGCATGGCCAACTTTGTCCAGGCGGGGGCGTTGGCTTTGATCTTCTGTTCGGGGGCGCTGCTGCCGGCAGACATGGGCAAAATCAAGGCCAAGATCCCCTTCAAGCGGCTGTTTTCCAAGAGCAGAGAGATCAACATCCTCTCGGCAGCTCGCTTTTTCCTGTTTGGGTCGCGGGATGTGTGGTTTGTGGTGGCCCTGCCGGTGTTTCTCTACGACGAGCTGGGCTGGACTTTTATGCAGGTGGGCAGTTACATGGCCATCTGGGTGATTGGCTATGGGTTCATTCAGTTTGTAGCGCCGCAACTGCTGGGTGGGGGTCGCCCTGGCCGTGCTCCCAAGGCCCGCACCATCCAGATTTGGACCTTCGTGCTGACGGCAGTGCCGGCGATCATTGCCACAGCCTTCATGGCCGGGCTGGCACCGGAGCTGGTGATCACCGGCGGCTTGATCCTGTTCGGGATCGTCTTTGCCTTCAATTCGGCAGTGCATTCCTACCTGGTGCTGGCCTACACGGAAGACGACGACGTAGCCCTCAATGTGGGCTTTTATTACATGGCTAATTCCGGCGGGCGGCTGTTGGGGACGGTAACTTCTGGGATCCTCTTCCAGTTCTACGGATTGGAGGGCTGTCTTTGGTTTTCCACCCTCTTGATCTTGGCGGCGGGGCTGTTCTCGTTGAAATTGCCGGATCCCAGCAAAACCCCGGTGGAGTGGGTGGTTAAGCCAGGGGATTGAGGATGGAGGGCTACCAGCCGAGATGATGCAGTCCGCTCAACCCAATCCACACATGGATGGGCAGGGAAAGAAGTCTGCGCTGCCGATGCAACTCAGCACAAACGAGAGGCCCAACGATGAGATAGTAGAGGAGCAAGCAGCTTTTCCGGCAGCCTATGAGCCTGCGCATTGTTCCCACGACGCCCTTCCCTGGCCAAAGACCCGGCACTTCTGGCCTGCGCAAGCCGGTGTCCGTGTTTCAGCAGCCCCACTACCTGGAAAACTTCGTCCAATCCATTTTTGATGTCCTAGAGGGATCCGCCGGCCAAACCCTGGTGGTGGGGGGAGATGGCCGCTACTACAACCGCGAGGCCATTCAGATCCTGCTCAAGATGGCGGCGGCCAACGGCATCGGGCGAGTCCTGGTGGGCCAAGGAGGGATCCTCTCCACGCCGGCGGTCTCCTGTCTCATCCGCAAGTACGGCGCTTATGGGGGGATCATCTTCTCCGCCAGCCACAACCCCGGTGGCCCCCAGGGGGATTTCGGCATCAAGTACAACATCGGCAACGGTGGCCCTGCCCCGGAGAAGGTGACTGAGGCCATTTACGCCCGCACCCAGCAGATCCGGGAGTACCGCATCCTGGAAGCTCCCGATGTCGATCTGGATCGCTTGGGCGAGCAACGGCTGGGGTCCCTCACGGTGTCCGTCATCGACCCGGTGGCCGATTACTTGAGCCTGATGCAGCGTCTGTTCGATTTCGAGGCCATCCGCGACTACCTGGCTTCCGGGATCCGCATTGCCTTCGACGCCATGCACGCCGTCACCGGCCCCTATGCCCACGCCATTTTCCAGGGATCCCTGGGAGCGCCAGAGGGCAGTGTGCTCAACGGGCAGCCCCTGCCGGATTTTGGCGGCGGACACCCGGATCCCAACCTGGTGCATGCCCGCTCGTTGGTGGAACTGTTGTTTCGGGAAGATGGGCCGGACTTTGGGGCCGCTTCCGATGGGGATGGGGATCGCAACCTGATCCTGGGCCGCCAATTTTACGTGACCCCCAGCGACAGCTTGGCAGTCTTGGCTGCCAATGCCCACCGGGTACCCGGCTACCGAGAAGGTCTGGCGGGAATTGCCCGCTCCATGCCCACCAGCCAGGCAGCGGATCGGGTGGCGGCCAAGCTGGGGATCCCTTGCTACGAGACCCCCACCGGCTGGAAATTCTTCGGCAACCTGCTGGATGCCGGCAAGGTCACCCTCTGCGGGGAAGAGAGCTTCGGCACCGGATCTCACCACATCCGGGAAAAAGACGGGCTCTGGGCCGTCCTGTTTTGGCTGAACATTTTGGCCGTTCGACGGCAGCCGGTGCGGCAGATCGTGGAAGAGCACTGGCGCACCTATGGGCGCAACGTCTACTCCCGTCACGACTACGAGGGACTGCCGGTGGAGGTGGCCGAGGCGCTGATGGCAGACTTGCGACGCTCCCTGCCTGGGTGGGTGGGCCAGCGCTTGGGATCCCACACAGTGGCTTATGCCGATGACTTCAGCTACACCGATCCCGTAGACGGCAGCACCACCAGCCACCAAGGGATCCGCATCGGCTTTGAAAATGGCTCCCGCATCATCTACCGGCTTTCGGGAACCGGCACCCACGGAGCCACCCTGCGGGTGTACCTGGAGCGATTGGAGCTGGATCCGGCCCGACATGGCCTGGAGCCCCAAGCGGCCTTGGCCGAACAGATTCAACTGGCCGATCACCTTGCCCAGATTCGCGCCCGCACCGGTCGGCAGCAGCCAGACGTCATCACCTAACCCGCCGCAACTGTTGGCAGGGATCCTGCCGGCGGCGGTTCCTGGAGAAGCGGGGATCAGGGCCTGAGGCCATCCCAGCCGGTCGCTTCGGCGTCGCGGAGCAGAAAGGTGCCGATAGGGGAGGTGATGGGAGAGGTCAGCTAGAAATCGCAGGAGCCCCGCACTGTACCCGTAGGGTCAGTGCCGGCAGGAATGCGCTTTGATGAAGTACAATGAACTTATGAGCCAAGTCCTGACCATATCCTGTAAGCTCAAGGCGTTCCCGTCACAAGCCGCCAAATTG